>NZ_JBHYMK010000020.1:0-126166 GCF_042743065.1 Streptomyces sp. NPDC058872 | reverse complement strand
GACCACCCGCGCAATCCGCGACCAGCCCGAACGAGCCCTCCCCCTCCTGGGCATCACCAACAACCCGGACACCCAGGGAACTTGATCAAGCCCTGCGCCGGTTACCGTGCCAGGCGCTCACAGGGCCTGCTCAGGCCGGAAGAGGGTTCGGTGCGGTGCGAGGATGACGGTGGCGGCGGTGTGGCCGTTCCAGGTGTGGTCTTGGCCGTTGTAGCGGGTGGTGATGTAGGACCATTCCAGGTTGCCGGCGATCATCCATCGCAGTGCTTCGATGTACTGGCTGACTGCCGGGTCCCGGCCCGGCGCTGTGGTCAGCAGGTGCTCGCCGAGGGCGCAGAACTCGTCCTCGGTTCGTTGGATGGTGTCGGTGATGCGGTCGACTGCGGCTTGCAGGTTGCCGCCGTTGGTGGTGAGGGCGAGGGTGATTTCGTTGATGGTGTCGCCGCTGTAGAGCTCTTTGCGGTAGGAGAAGATGTCGTTGACGCCGACCCAGTGTCGTGCCACCAGATGGTTGAGCCGCCCGAGCTCCGGCATTCCGGTGAAGTGGTCGGTGAGGTCGATGCCCAGTCCGTATTCCAGGAGCGGGAAGCAGCATTCGCCTACGCTCTTGATCCGCGATGCCTCGTAAGCGGCCATGTCTACGGCCGTGCCGGCCTCAAGCCAGTCCCGCTCAGTGCGGCAAGCAGCGAAGAACCCTTTCATCTCGTGGGCGAAACGGTTCCACAGGCCGGACGGCATGCCGGCGCGGATGCGTTGTGCCAGCATGTGCAGCACGCGCGGGTAGGGAGCTCTGGGGGCGGGCTGGTCGTCGTCGAGGACGGCATCGAGCTGGTGCAGACCCAGGCGTTCAAGGCGTGGGCGCGGGGCGTGGACGAAGAGATCGTCAATGCTGAACAGGACATCGATCCAGTGGCAGATCGTCTTCGTCCGCTCGGTGTCGGTGGTGGGGTAGGCCAGCAGGTTCCACAAGGTGGTGCGCTGGTGGAGGAACTCCTCGAACGCCTGCGGGCTGTCGGCGTGGGCGTCCCGCAGGGCGTCGTCCAGCCATGTACGGCAGGAGTGCTCCAGGTCATCGATGCCGGGGCGGCGCAGTGCGGGCTGGAAGCGTGGGAGGGACGGTAGCCGAAAGCTGGGGTAGGAACTCGGTTCGACTGCGTCGCCGGGCTGAAGGCCAGGGCTGGGGAGGCTGGTCACCGCGGAGCGCCTTCCCGGGTGCGCAGGTGCAGGGTGAGGGGTTGTTCGGCGGGGACGAGCAGGAAGCGCGGCCGCGGGCGTAGGGAGGCCGGCCGGGTCGGGCGCAGGTGCCAGGTGCGGGTGATGGTGGCCAGCGCGAGGGTGGTCTCGGTCATGCCGTAGAACTCACCCATGCACCGGCGGCGTCCGGCACCGAAGGCGAGGAACGACTGGCGCTGGCCGGGGGTGAGGCGTTCGGGCAGCCAGCGGTCCGGGTCGAGCCGGTCGGCGTCGGGGAAGACCTCGGGGTTGCGTTGCAGGGCGTAGGGGCTGACCAGAACGTCGGCACCCTTGGGCAGCAGGAATCCGCAGATCTCGGTCGGTTCGACGACGATGCGGCTGAGCAGCCAGGTGGGTGGGTACAGCCGCAGGATCTCGGTCAGCAGCCGCTTGGTGTAGGGCAGGGACGGCAGATCCTCGAAGGTGACCGGACGTTCTCCCAGGGCGCCGTCGACTTCCTCCCACAGCCGGTGCTGGATTTCCGGGTGGCGACCCAGGAGTTGGAAGGTCCAGGCGAGAAGCGAGGCAGATGTCTCCACGCCTGCGGCCAGCACCGACATCACCTGGTCACGCACCTCGGTATCACCAGGTCGGCGTCCGCTGTCCTCGTCCCAGGCCATGATCTGCGACAGCAGGTCTTGCCGGCCCTGCTCATGCTGCCGGTACTGGGCGATGACCTCACCGATGGCCGCGTGCAGGCGGGCGCGCGCCGCATCGAAGCGCCGGTTCGCCGGGGTCGGAACGCGGTGAACCCAGTCCGCCGGGATCAGCATCCGGCGGAGCAGACCGCGCAGGAGCTCCGGCAGCGCCTCCGCCATCACCTGTGCCGCCTGCCTGCCGGCCGGCGCGGATACCAGTGTTCGCGCGACCACCAGCGCCGCCACCCGGTACATCGCGGACCCGACATCGAGTACCTGGCCCGCCTGCCAAGAGGATGTCGCTTCCACCACGCACTCGCGCATCACGTCGGTGTAGCCGGCGACCCGGCTGCGGTGGAACGCGGGCTTCATCACCGGCTGCTGAGCCCGGTGGTCCTCGGCACAGCAGGTGATCACACCGTTCCCGACCAACTGGCGGGCCGCCTCCATGAACGGGCCGCCCTTGTCGAAACGTTCCTGCCGCGCGACGAGCACCTGCATCGCCGCCTCGGCACTGTTGACAAGGAAGCACTCCCGCCCCATCAGGCGCAACGCGACTACTGGATCTGATGCCCGCCGCTGCTCAAGAAAGCCCAGCGGGTCCACCGCAAGCCGTCCGGCATGCCCGATCAGCGGGAGCTCTCCTGGAGACGTGCGGACCGTTTGCGGCATGAGCTTCCCCCGATTGGATGCCGGTGATCTTCGGGGAGGGTACCGTCAGCGCAGTCGCGCCGCCACTGTCAGTGAGTCTGTTCGATGGTGCGCCTCCAGGACGGGGACGGCCTTGACCACTGACGGCAACCGGTTCGGGCTACAGCGGGCGTGGCGGAAGATCCTCCGGCGTTCGAGCGTGGCAACGCCGCGTTCGAACGGGTGGCGGAGCCGGGCGTGAGCCCGGCTCACTGACCGCTGCCCGGGGCTGAGTTCCTTGCGGAGTGGGCGTCTTGTCGGGCCTGGGAAGGTCCTGCCGGTGCCGGATGTCGGCCAGGGCTGGGCTGCGGAGCCGGACGCAGGTCTTCACAATGCGGTGTCGGCGGGCCGTGGTCAGGTCGTGGGTGCGGCCGGGCAGCGCGCGTGGGACCCACGCCAGTCCGGCTGCCGGATTGGTGATGACCTGGTGGTTCACGCCGTGGCGTCGGTGCTTTCCGAAGTGGTCGGCGCCGCCGTCGCCGGCGTTGGTCGCACTCGGCGAGGGTCCCCCGACCAGGACGTACCCGGGATCGGCGTCGCGGAGGGCCCGGGTGAGGCCGGGCGCGCCGGGCGAGCAGGTCGGTGAGGGTGTGGACGCAGGCGTGCGCGGTGCCGACGTCGATCCGGAAACCGGCCGCGATCCCAGTTCAAGTACGACAGGAGTGACCCGAGGCGGGGGGTCTGAGCGAGCTTGCTACGACGGTCGTTGCCTCGAGGGACGGATACTAAGAAGTGGTCCGCGACCGTGGCCGTGCGACCGCACAGCAGGCACGGACCTTGACCCGGAATCTTGGACACGGGCTATGCGGCTTGGGCCAGGGTAGTTGATGTTGTGTCGAGTGCTGTCTCGTAGGCGATGGGACTGCGTTGTCCGAGGCGGGAGTGACGGCGTCGGGTGTTGTAGCGGTGCAGCCAGCGGAACGCGTCGAGGCGGGCCTCGCGTTCGCTGGACCAGTGCTTTCGGCCTTGAAGCGTTTCTCGTTTGAAGGTCGCGTTGAAGGACTCGGCGAGCGCGTTGTCCGCCGAGCTGCCGATCACGCTCATGGACTGGCGGACGCCGGCCCGGTGGCAGGCGTCAGCGAAGGTCCGGCTGGTGTACTGGGCCCCGTGGTCGGTGTGCATGACCGCCCCGGCGAGGCTGCCGCGGGTGCGTTCGGCGGCGGCCAGGGCGTCGGCGACGAGGACGGTGCGCATGTGGTCCGCGATCGCCCAGCCGGCCAGGCGGCGTGAGGCGAGGTCGATGACGGTGGCCAGATAGAGGAACTTCCCGCCGTCGAGGGGGAGATAGGTGATGTCGCCGACGTACTTCGTGTTCGGCTCGCTCGCCGTGAAGTCGCGGCCGATGAGGTCCGGGGCCTTCGCTGCGGCCGGGTCCGCAACAGTGGTGCGGTGCCTGCGGCGCAAGCGCACGCCCGTCAGGCCGGCACCCCGCATCACCCGCGCGATCCGCTTGTGGTTGACGCGCTCGCCCGCCTCGCGGAGCTCGGCCGTGATCCTGGGGACGCCGTAAGTGCCGTCCGACTCGCGGTGCACGGCCCGTATTCGCGCGGCGAGGCGGGCGTCAGCCACCTGCCGGGCGGCCCGGTCCGCGGCTGTCCGACGCCAGTAGTAGAAGCTGGAGCGGGCGATGCCCAGGATGGTGCACAGCCGTTTCACGCCGTAACGGCGCTGATGGTCGGCGACGAACTGGAAGCGGTTCACCAGCGCGTCTCCCCGGCGAAATACTTCGCCGCCTTGCGCAGGATCTCGCGCTCTTCCTCCCGCTCGCGGACCTTCTTGCGCAGAGCGGCGTTCTCCGCCTCCAACGGTGTCGGTGGCTCGGTCGGCACCTCTGCCCGGCGCCCCCGCGGCCGGCTCGCACCAGCGGCACGGACCCAGTTCCGCAGGGTCTCGGGGTTGATCCCCAGATCGGCGGCGACCTGCCTGATCGTCGCCTCGGGCCGCGACTGGTACAGCGCGACCGCGTCCGCCTTGAACTGCGGCGGATAGTTCTTCATGACCACGAGATGTCCGTTCTCAGATCCTCAGGATCCAGTGTCTCGTGTGTCCAGCATCAAGGGTCAAGGCCCCACCAGGGATGCCGGTACAGGAACGCACGCCGTACGCGCTGCCAACGGGTCGTATACCCCCGCTCGGTAGACGTACCGCGCCGCCGTTCCGCCTCACGCTCATGAGCCGCACAGCGGCCACCACGGGCAGTCAGTTCGGGGCACCCGGGTACCGGGCACGGGGGCGGGGTCTACGGGGCATAAGGGGGTCACCTCCAACCGGGCGGGATATCGATTGGCGAGTAGGGTTACGTGTCCCGCCGGGGTCGCAATCGTTGGCGTGGTATGCACAACACCGCTCGGCGCACGCTCGCCGCACTCGCCATCGCAGGGGCCGCACTCGGCATGGCCGGAACCGCACATGCCGACGACGCATCCCCTGCAACCACGGTAAGCGGCCTCTTGGGACTCGGTGACGAGGGCGGGCAGATCCAGGACCAATCCCAGAATCAAGCTATTCCAGTGTTCGGGGACTCGATCCTGAACGGAGAAAACAATGTCTTCTCCCCTACCGCTCATATCCGTGGAATCAATGGCGTGGGCAGGTCTAGCGTGCGGTAGCCCGAACGGAGATTGCCCCGAACTCGGGGCTGGTCTTGAGATGGTGGCACCCCCGGCACAGCATTTGGGTCCTACCGCCGGCGCACACGGTTGATGCCAGGACACCGGGAGCGGGCAACATCTCCTGCCCCCGGGCAGCGGTCGTTTAACCGGACTCACACCCGGCTCCTCCGCCCCGCTGGACGCGGCACAGCCACGCTCAAGGGGGCGGAGGATCTCCCCGCCTGGGCAGGGAGATCGGGTATCGACGCCTACTCCTCAACGGTTGCCGTGATGCTCGAGTGGCTCATGAACAGCACTTCCCGGCCGTCGATCTGCTCCACCTTGAGGACGAAGCCGTCATGGAAAACCACGATGTCCCCCGGGCGAACCGTGCCGTTGTCCCGGAGCTCGCCTTCTCCCAGCGCAAGTACCCCTGCCCCGGCAGCAAGGAGGGAGTTCCGCGCTCTCGATTCGCTCGACCGCAAGCCGGTCCCGCAGGGGGCGGATCTGCATGGCATGCCTCCACAGACATCGAGGTCGCCGCAAGGGGGACCCAGTAGTGCGAGGCCGGTCGGCCTCGACGTCGATCACGTCCTCTCTCTGGAAACCACCGCCCGGCTCCGGGACGTGGTTGTCCGGGCAGTCACGGCGGACAGGGGAAGACCGGCGATCCGGAGGTCCTGGTGGCGACGCAGGCCGGCTCCCTTTCCGCGTTCGGCTGACACGGCCGGAAACCGGACCCTACGCTGATGTTGATCATCTTTGCCCACGCCGACTGAACCGAGGACCTCCTCATGGCAAGCGTGCTCCCCAACGGTGCGACCCTCAGCGATACCGCCGAAAGCGCCCTCAATGCGGCGCGGAACCGGACCGAGTACGAAGACGCCCTGCGGCAGGCGCCGGCCTGCCTCTACGAAGACCCCTTCGGCAGCGGCATGACCTACTACGAGAAGACAGCCGACGGGCACCTCTTCCTCAGGCACACGGCCGCCTGCAATCTCCAGCCGGAACGCTGCCCGGAGGGCTACCTCTACTTCAACATGACCGAGCAGAAGAACCTCTACCCCGACGAGACCCCCCGCCTGGGCGACGGCAGCGACCCCAACCCGCAGACCGGCCAGATCTACTAGATCCGCCGGGTTGACGCTGACGGCCGGCACCGGTGCCACTGGGCAACCGCCCCGATGGAACCGTCGCACTGCCCGGTGCATGAGCGACCGCGGCCACCTGTCCAAGCCGTGAGCCGCTTCGCGCGTACGGATGTCCTGCGGACCGGCGCTGAGCAGGTCGTCGTCCAGCGCCCGGAATCCGCAACGTGCGTAGTAGGGGCCGTTCCACGGCACTTCGGTGAACCTCGTGAGGGTCGGGGCGGGAACTCCGTGGGCTGCCGCCCGCTCGGCAAGGTGGTCCAGTAGCGACCGTCCGATGCCCTGGCCCGCACTGTCGGGGTGCACCGACATCTGTTCGATGCGAAGGTTGCCGTCGACGCGGTCAGCGATGAGACAGGCCATCGGAGCGTCGGACTCGTCGACGGCCACCCAGGCCGGTCCCGGCCGTTGGTACCGGGCGAGTTCATCGAGCGGCAGCGGCTCGTCCTCCGCGGTCTCGGGCATGCCGATGTCGCGGAAGCACCGTCCGGCCGCTCGCTCGATGTCCGGGAGCAGAGGCAGTCCCTCGCTCCGGACGTCTCGAATACGCATGGCCTCATTGTCTGAGGCTCAGTAGCTGTTGTCGTTCCGATCTTGAGGAGTGGGCGTCGAGTGGGAGTCTCGATCGGGTGATCGCGGCCGGCCGTGGGCATGGAAGCAGAGCCTCTTGGTAGCTCGGGGTTGCGAAGCCAACCGAGATCCAGGAGACCGTGTTGCCGCAGTTGTACGTGCTCGCGCCGGTGGGGTTCGACTCGGCTGTTCTGTCGTGTGATTGTGTCGCTCACAGGTTCGGGAACGCGGCCGATCACCCGGAACGTGTTCAGCGGTATCCCTCGGACATGCCGGACGCGGAGTGGGCTGTGGTTCGGCCGCTGCTGCCGGTGCCGGGCTGGATGCGGGGCCGGGGTGGGCAGCCGGAGGCGTACTGCCAACGGGCGATACTCGACGCGATCCGGTGTCTCCGTCGGTGGCAGTACCAGTCGACCCACTCGGCGGTGGCCAGCCAGCTCGACCTGGGAAAGGGTCTTCCAGGTCCGCTGTGGCTTGATCGGCTCGGTCTTGAGCAGGCCGGTCGTGCTCTCCATCAGAGCGTTGTCGTACGCATCGCCGACGGAGCCGATCGAGGCCGCGATGCCGACCGCGTCCAGATGCTCGGCCAGCCTGAAGCTCGTGTATTGCTCGGACTCAGCCGGTCGTCGCGACACCGTTTTCTTGGAGGGATAGTAGGTGCTCGTTGAGGGCTTCGGCGGGGGTCTTCGAAAACGGTTCAATCTGTCGCTTCAGTGACCCACGCAATGCGGCCCCCCGAGCGGGATGGCCGCGAGTCTCTCCCAGGTGATGGTCTTGGCGGTGCTGTCCGCAGTGGGATGCGCGGCGTGCCGGACAGACGAAAGATCGCTGACTGTAAACAATCTGTCGCTTTGTGTCGTGCAGCGAAAGGATCCATGGGCGCGGCCGTATCTCTTGCGTGGGCTGTGCGTGTCGAAGGTAGGGAGTGTTCATGGAATCCGTCGAATTCGGGACCACGCCGGCCGAGCGGCTGGAGCGGGTGCGGGGGCAGTTGCGGAGCGAGCCGGTGGTGGGCACGCGGGCCGGGCAGCGTACGCAGCCGTCGCCGGGGTCGAACCTGCTGCTGGGGGTGATGCTGCATGCGGCAGCCCGGCTGGAGGCCGGGCTGGAGCTAACCGACTTCGAGGCGCGGATGGTGGCTCCGCTGCGGCTGCTGTTGCCTGAGGAGGAGGTCCGCGACTTCGGGCGACTGTACCGGGAGGAGAGTGCCGCGCGCAGCACGGCCTCCGTGTTCCCCGAGGTCCTCACCTCCCGCACCCTGGAGCAGGGCTATGCGGCGGCCGACCTCGTCAAGGACCTGCCCGCGCTGCGTGAGGAGGTGCTCGCGCAGGCGAACATCAACATCGTCGACCTCGACAAGGCGGAGCCGGGCCAGGAGTCCTGGGACAGCGCGGAGTTCATCGCGGGCCAGGCCGCCTACGGCTACGGGGCCACGTTCGTCACCGCCTCCCAGGCCCCGCCCGCCGACGACCCGGGCGTGGCTGCCTCGTTCATCGGCCGGGTGGACATGTACGCGTTCTTGTGTGAAGACGAGTCAAACGAGTGGTCGGCGTCCGACGAGATCTACTGGGGGGTCAGCTCCGCGGGGGCATTCGGTGCCCGCCAGGAGCTCCTCAGCCGGGTGTTCACCAACGTCGACAAGGGAGAGTGGCACAACTTCGACCAGAACACCACGCTCTACTACGGCCGGGTGAACACCACCTTGGTGTGCAACATCTCGTGCTGGGAGGAGGACGACGGCGGCGCGGAATGGCAGCGCCAGCTGCGCGACAAGCTGCGGGTCATCAGCACCGAACTGCTGAAGTTCGTCGATGTCATGGAGATCTACGGCTTCTTCGCGCCCCAGTACGGCGATTTCCTCGACTACGTCACGATCACTGCGATCGTCGCCCGCATCGTGGCCTGGCTGATCGACCTGTTCCGCAACGACGACGACCTGATCCAGGAGCGCACCCTGGTCTTCAGCCAGGACGCGCTGCGCAAGCTGGTGACCGAGGGCGGGGCCGGCTCGACCGGCTGGGTCTTCAACGGCGGCGACGCCGAAGGCCGCCACCGCCTGCAGCTCAAGTGGATCGGCAACCCGCCCCCCGCCGACAACCCCGGCGACCTCAAGGTCCTCTCTCCGGCAGGCGGCCAGTGGGGCTCTATCACCCGGCTGCGCGGCGCCACCGACTCCGAGCCCGCGCTCGCGGTCGTCGGCGGCAACCTCCATGTCGCGCAGCGCGGCATGGACGACAACACCTGGGTCGGCAGGTTCAACGGCACCGCCTGGGGCGGCTACACCCAGGTCCCCAACCACGTCTCCCGCACCACCCCGGCCCTGGCCGAACACGGAGGCAAGCTCTACCTGGCCACCTGCGGCGACGAGGGCAATCTGTACGTCACCCCCTACGAGGGCAGCTCCTGGGGCAACGCCGCCAAGCTCCCCGGCCGCAGCTCCGCGGCACCCGCCCTGGCCAGCCGCGGGGGACGCCTGTTCTGCGCGACCCGCGGCCGCGAGACCGACGCGGGCGTGTACGTCTCCGCTCTCAACGGCACCACCTGGGCCAACTTCGAGATGGTCCCCGACTTCAAGACCCCCCACGCCCCGGCCCTCGCCGAACACCAGGGCAACCTCTACCTCGCCGCCGTCGGCATGGACGGCAAGACCTACGTCACGTGCCACAACGGCAGCACCTGGTCCGCCGCGACCAACCTCGGCGGGATCACCGACAGCTCCCCGGCCCTGACCGTCCGCGGCGGCGTCCTGTACTGCGCGGTGCGCACCCTGGAATCAGAGATCGCTCTCAACTCCTTCAACGGCACCTCCTGGACCGGCTTCGGCCAGCGGGTCCCGGAGGCGGCGACCATGTCGGGGCCCGCGCTGGCCGGCGGCAGCGGGGACACCCTCCACATCGCCTACCGCAGCACCAACTGACGGCCGCGCCCGGGATGTCCTGCGGCCCGCCGCCATGGTGAGCCGCAGGGCGCCGACCCGACCTCGCCACCGGGGTACGAACACGCGCTCACCCGCCGTCCGGAGGCCGCAGCCGGGAGCGTTCGGCGCGGGCGTCTTCCGAACACCAGCGTGCGGAAGGTGTGGAGCACACCGGTGACGGGTCCGCGGCTGTGGGGGCAGGGAAATCTGGTTGGTGAACACCGAGTGGCACTCCGCCGCGCCCGCCAGCAGACGGAACATGCGCCTCACCGTGCGCACGGCTCTGCCTTGTCCGAACACAGCAGCACGACAAACGGGAAGGAATCGCGCATCAGCCCGTCGGTGTGCTCCAGTCAACACACTGCCCCGACACAGGTCCTGTGCTGGTGAGGAGTGAGCAAGTGGCATCGAAGGCCGAGTGATGGCACACACTCACGTGGGTGCCGCTTTCGAGAAACTGTCCGATCGTACGTGCCGCTCGTCATCCGTCAGGATGGAACGGGCACCGTTCGCCGGAGGGGTCGGCGGCGGGGCGCCTAGCGTGCGTGGCACTGTCGCCCCGCGTAGAGGGCGGCCCCGGACATCCTAGGAAGCCCCCCATGCCGAGTGCCGTGACGAGCCGGAAATTCTCCACCATGTTCGACTGGTTCGACCAGGACCGTGACGGGCAGCTGACCCAGAGCGACTTCGCGGCCACCGCCGGGGTGTTCTCCCGTGCGGCCCGCGAGGAAGACCACACCAATATCGGTGCCATCCACACGGCGTTCGACCAGTGGTGGCAGCTCCTGGTCAAGCACGGCGACACCGACGGCGACGGGCAAGTCTCCCGTGAAGAGTTCGTCACTGTCATGGAGGACACCGTCACCACCGAGGCGCACTTCGAACCGGCGGTCATGGCCATCGCGGACGCCGTCATGAGCGCCGTCGACACCGACCAGGACGGTGTACTGAGCCTTCAGGAGTACGTCCGCCTCTACGACACCCTCGGCGTCGACAGGGACGTCTCCACCGCCGCCTTCCACCTCGTGGACCGCGACGGCAACGGAGTGATCAGCTTCGCCGAGTACCGGGCCGCGATCGTCGAGTTCTACCTCAGCACGGACCCGGCCGCGCCCGGCAACCACCTCCTGGGCCCCGCAGCCTGACCGGCCCGTTCCATCGCACGCCGGACCAACCTCT
Organism: Streptomyces sp. NPDC058872; assembly: GCF_042743065.1. NCBI lineage: Bacteria > Bacillati > Actinomycetota > Actinomycetes > Kitasatosporales > Streptomycetaceae > Streptomyces > Streptomyces sp. NPDC058872. Next base: position 115,200 of record NZ_JBHYMK010000020.1, on the reverse strand, counting down.
ACTCGGCGCCTTTGCAGAGCAGCGCGTTGGGCACGTCGCTGGGCAGGTCCCTCACCGCGTTCTTCGTGGCCATGCTCTTGATCTTCGCGTCCCCATGGTTGGCCGGGGCCGCGATGCCGACGGCGTGTGCGGCAGCCATCGCGGCCCCGGACTGGGTGAGGGGCGCAAGACGACCACCGGTCCAGGCCGAGACGGTGTCCTCACGGAGGCCCAGCACGTCCACACACTTGCCGCGGTTACAGGCTGCGCCGAGAAGGATGCCGGGAGACTCGATCAGGCCGCAGCAGCCGGTCTGCCGCCCCAACGGATCCCCTTCTGGCTGCGGGCGCGTTCCCGGCGCTGGGCGGCCAGGACGTCGGGGTGGCGGGCGTTGGCGTTGCGCCAGCGCAGGTAGGTGTGCAGCTCCCGGGTCTGGACCGTGTGGTTCGGATGGTTGGAGTTGGCGAGCGTGAACTGCCGCAGCGGGCCGAACCGGCGGGCGTACGTCCCCCGACGTCCGCCCGCCGGGAAGACCCCGGACCGCAGCGCTCAGCGCACGCCGCGGATCGGCAGGATCGCCAGGGCTCCGAGGAGGGAGAGCGCTCCGCCGAAGAGGAACAGCGGGGTGTAGCCGCCAAGGGCCGTGACCACGGCGGAGGCGACGAACGGTGCGATGATCTGCGGGCCGGCATTGGCGATGTTCAGCACGCCCATGTCCCGGGCGGCGTCCTCGGCCTTGGGCAGCACCAGAGTCACGACGGCGGTGTCGACTGCCATGAAGCAGCCGAACGCCAGACCGTTCAGTGCACTGAAGACGATCATGCCAGTCCACGTCGGGCTGACCACGGGAACCGCCATGACCAATCCGGCCAGCGCGGCCGAGACCCCGACGAAGACCTTGCGGCGGTTCCAACGGTCCGACAGCAGACCTCCGACGACTGTGGACAGGGCCATGGCCGCCATCGACACCGGTGTGAGAACCGCCATCGCGGCCGGTGGGGTCAGATCCGCGGGCAGAATGATGTGGTCGCCCAGGATGTACAGCTGGTAGCCGACGACGGAGAAGTAGCCGAGCACCATCAACGCCCTGCCGATGAACGCCCACCGGAAGTCATGGTCGGCCAGCGCGGACAGAAAGGCCGCGATCCGCTCACGGCGGGGCACGGACGGGGCTGCCGCGGCGGGCTCGCGCCGTGGAACGTCACGGCAGAACGTGGCGAGGAGAAGCGCGGCGCCCGCGGCGACAAGGCCGAGCACCAGGTAGCCCGTGGCGAGCCGCTCGGCGGTGCTGGAAGCGATCAGCACGCCGATCGTGCCGCCGACGGGAAGTGCCAGTCCGACTAGTGCGGAGGCGGTTCCCCTGCGGGCCACGGGGATGCGGTCGGGAACGATGGCCGTCACGGCGGCCTGGTAGACGTTCATCGTGGCCTGGACCAGACACCAACCGATACCCACGAGGACGGCCGTCTGCACGTTTGCCAGGAAGACCAGTCCCGCGAGGGCGGCCAGCGCACCCCCGAGGATCCACGGATTCCGTCGGCCACTACGGTCCGACAGGGCACCGGCGATGGGATTGAAGGCGGTGGCGAAGATGGAACTGGCGCCACCGATCACACCCAGGAGGGCCACCTTGTGGGCCGGATCGATAGCCGCGATCTGGGTGGGCAGCAGGATCGAGCCGACGCCCATGTAGACGGCCATCATCGCGGAGTTGGCGACGAGGAGGAGCAGCATGAGCCCGCGCTGACGGGACTGCACCGGGGCTTCCGCCACCCCGGGTGTCTCCGGTACCTGGGGCTGGATGTCTTCGGTGTTCATGATGACCGCCGGGTGGCGACGCGGGGCGCGCGAATGGCGCCGTGATGACGGTGGGCGGGGATCATGTCGACTCCTCGGGGGGACGAGCGAGATCGGGAGAGAGGGAGACCGCCGCCAGTGAGGGGTGGCGTCCGTGGACCTCGCGGGAGCGGGCCGAAAGTTACACGAGTTACTTCGTGAATGAATCCCTGTGTAGCACCAGAACACCGCCCACGAAAAGGGTTCTATGCAATTTCGAGACCACATTGGTTACTCGTGTAGCTACTGATCGGTCACCCTTGCGTTGATCGTCATGAATGCGCCACCCTTGGCCGAAAGCGCTCGGATACTCCTCCCCAAGGGACGTCTCCACCCGAGCTTCCGTCGCCGAGCAGCCCTCATCTTCGCCGCCAGGCCACACATCGCCGCCGCCAGCCCGGCCGACGGGGCGCCTCTCAGGAAACCGGAGCCTCGCTCCCCGGTCTCCCAACACCACGAAAGGTCCAGATGCCGCATCCCACACCGGCCACAGAGCCGTCTCCGCCACCCGCTGCGCTCCCCCTCCACCCGATGCCGGCCGCACCCCCGCGCGGGGCGCTCCTCGCCGGCACGCTGTGCCTACTGTTCGCCCTCACGGTCGGCATCGCCGCCTCCGGCGGCGCGCCCTACCTCCAGAGCGTCGACGACCTCTGGATGCACCGCATGCGGGGCTCACATCACGGCGGAGCCGCCACCCTCGCCGACGCCCTGGACACGCTGGGCGGGCCGCTCGGCCTCGTCGTCCCCCTGACCGTCGCCGGATGCCTCGCCATTTACGGGCGATGGAGATCGGCCCTCTTCTTCTTCAGCACCGCCGTCGGCGCCAACATCATCGTGATACTGCCCCTCAAGCAGCTCGTCGACCGCCCTCGACCTCCGGAGCCGTGGGTCCTGGTCAGCGGTGGCTCCTTCCCGTCCGGCCAGGTCTTCACCATCACCACGCTCGTACTGGCCGCCGGCGTGACGCTCTTCCCCTCTGTCGCACGCAAGGCGTGGTGGGCCTTCTCGGCCGTCGTCGTCGCGGCCACGATGTGGAGCCGCACCTGGCTACACGCCCAGTGGCTCTCCGACACGGTGGCCGGCGCGGCTGCGGGGGCGGGAGTCACGCTGCTGCTGTGGCGCGCCTTCGCCCCCACACTCAAGGAGGAGGCTCGGCGCGCCGCTACGGACCGCCTGTGGGAGTAGCCACCCCCACACAGCGGCGGAGCCGCATGCACCTCGCAACCCCCGTCGAGCCCCGGACGCTCCCGCCCGGACCGCGCGAGAGCAGGTTCTCGCAGATGCGAATCTAGCCCCATCATATTACACGTGTAACATGCGATGGGGTCGAGGCGGAGGGGGTAACGGCCCCTCCGGTCCCGAGTGCGTGCACGACACCACTCGGGACCGGTTACCCGTCGACGACGGCTCTCCCCTTCGACGAAATGGAGTAATCCGTGTCCCATGACGCGCCCGCCCGACCACGCACTCTCCAGGCTCCCGACGGCACGGTCTTCCGCGACCTGAACGGCAACGGAATCATGGAGCCGTACGAGAACCCGACCCTGTCCGTGTCGGAACGCGTCGCCGACCTCACCCAGCGGATGACGCTGGAGGAGAAGGCCGGCCTGCTGTTCCACACCATGATCGGCATCGACCCGGACGGCTCGCTCGTCGAGCCGGAGCCCGGGGCAGCCGACGACGACCCGATGCGCGCCTCCACCAGCACCATGGTCACGGGCAAGCTCATGAACCACTTCAACCTCTTCGGCACCGCCGCACCTCGACGCATGGCCGAATGGAACAACCGCCTGCAGGACCTGGCCGCCACCACCCGCCTCGGCATCCCCGTGACGATCTCCACCGACCCACGGCATGGCTTCCTGGACAACCCGGGAGCGAGCGCACACACCGAGGGTTTCTCCCTGTGGCCGGAGCCGCCGGGCCTCGCCGCCATCGGCGACGACTCCCTCACCCACCGGCACGCCGACATCGTCCGCCGCGAGTACCTCGCCGTGGGCATCCGCCTGGCCCTGCACCCCATGGCCGACCTCGCCACGGAGCCACGCTGGGCACGCGTCGGGGGAACCTTCGGGTCCGATGCCCAGGTGGCCGCCCGCATGGTCGCCGCCTCCGTCAAGGGCCTCCAGGGAGAGGCCCTCGGCCCGACCAGTGTGGCCGCCATGACCAAGCACTTCCCCGGAGCCGGTCCACAACTGAACGGCGAGGATGCCCACTTCGCGTACGGCCGCGAGCAGGTCTACCCGGGCGGCAACTTCGACTCCCACCTGATCCCCTTCGAGGCCGCCTTCGCCGCGGGGACCTCGCAGATCATGCCGTACTACGCCATGCCGGTCGACACTCCCCACGAGGAGGTCGGCTTCGGCTTCAACAAGGGCATCATCACGGGCCTCCTCCGCGACAAGTACGGCTTCGACGGCGTCGTCTGCACCGACTGGGGGCTGATCACCGACACCCGGATCTTCGGCTCGCCCTTCCCCGCACGCGCCTGGGGAGTCGAGCACCTGGACCGGCTCACCCGGGTGGAACGCGTCCTCGACGCCGGAGCTGACCAGTTCGGCGGTGAATCGGCGCCCGAACTCGTCGTGGAGCTCGTCCGCAGTGGGCGGATCACGGCGGAGCGTCTCGACCGGTCGGTGGCCCGGCTGCTTCGGGAGAAGTTCGTCCTGGGCCTGTTCGACGATCCGTACGTCGCCCCGGACGCCGCCGCGCGCGTGTGCGGGAGCCCTGAGTTCCGAGCAGAGGGGCTCGCCGCCCAGAGCCGTGCCGTCACAGTCCTCAAGGACCGTCCCGCCGGCGCGACCACGCCGCTGCTGCCGCTGCCGCCCGGCACCCGCCTGTACATCCAGGGCGTCGACCACGAGGTTGCCTCGCAGTACACGACCGTCGTTAACACGCCCGAAGAGGCCGATGTCGCGCTGATACGGCTCTCCACTCCCTACGACGAACGCACCGAGGGGCTGGAGAGCTACTTCCGCGCCGGCCGGCTCGACTTCACCGAGGAGGAACTCGAGCCGCTGCTGCGGACGGCCGAGGCGGTGCCCACCGTCTTCGATATCTTCCTCGACCGCCCCGCGGTCGTCCCGGAGATAGCCGCGGAGGCGGCGGCCCTCGTCGCGAATTTCGGCGCCTCGGACACCGCGCTCCTGAACGTCCTCTTCGGTCGTGCTCTCGCCGAAGGCCGCCTGCCGTTCGAGCTGCCGAGCTCGATGGCAGCGATCGCCGCAGGCCACGAGGACGTCCCGAACGACTCGACAGATCCCGTCTACGCCTACGGCCACGGCCTGGTGCTCACACCGCGAGCCGAGTGAGGACCGGGCGCCACATCCTTGTTCTGGGACGCTCCTGTGGGGGCGTCTCAGGCGTGCTGGAGGACGCCCGCCACCTCGGCGCCGATAACGCGTGTAACCTGAACACGGTGCGCCGGGGAACCGGTACGCGTAGAGAAAGGGTGTCATGGCCAAGGAGTCGGCTGCGCAGACCGCTGTCACCAGCGCGGATGTGGCGCGTCTGGCGGGGGTGTCCCGCGCCACGGTGTCGTTCGTCCTCAACAACACCCAGGTCCACCGGGTCAGTGACACGACCCGGGCCAGGGTCCTGGCCGCGGCCGACCAGTTGGGTTACGTGCCCCATGCCGCCGCGCGCTCGCTGCGGGCGGGACGGAACAACCTCGTGCTGATGCCTGCGTCCGTCTCCGCGATCGGCCGTCTGGTCAGCGTCTGGATCGACAACCTGCAGAGCGAGCTCGAGCAGTACGGCTACACGACGGTGATGCACGCGGGGCGGTTCCCCGACCCGGTCACGGCGGCGCGCGCCTGGGCGGAGCTGCGGCCGGCCGCGGTCCTCGCCATCGACGGCGGGAGCCTGACACCGAAGGGGGCAGAGGTCCTCCGTCGGGCGGGAGTGCGCGCCCTGGTCACCTTCGCGGGCCGACCCGTGGAGAGCGTGCAGACCATCGCCTTCGACCACGCGCGCATCGGTGCTGTCGCCATGGAGCACCTCGTCGCGCACGGACGGCGCACGGTGGGCGTCGTCATGCCGCAGGAGCGCGGCCTCACGGCCTTCGCCGAGCCACGGCTCGCGGGTGCGCGAGACGTGGCCTCGCGCACCGCCGCGAGCGTGACGGCGGTGGAGATGGCGTACTCGCTGGAGTCGGCCACCAAACTCGCCGAAAGCTGGCCCGGACGCGGCCTCGACGCGGTGTTCGCGTACAACGACGAGTACGCCGCCCTGCTTATGCACGCGCTGCGGGAGAAGGGCATCTCCGTCCCCGAGGAGGTCGCCGTCGTCGGAGCGGACGACCTCGTCCTGTCGGCACTGCAACACCCCGCACTGACGACGATCCGGTTGGACCTCCCCGCACCCGCCCGGATCGCGGCTGCCCTGCACGACCTCATCGAGAGCGGTACGGCCCCGGACGTGCCCGGTGTCGAGCCCGTGCTGGTGCGGCGTCAGTCCTCGTGAAGCCGTCGTTCCCGCTCGAGCAGCCGGGCGAAGAACGACCACAGGACGAGACCGGTGCCGGCGCCTGCCACGGCGCCGGCGAAGGTGTCGCTGAGCCAGTGGGCGTGGAGCCACGTGCGGCTCCACATCATCGCCAGGACGAGAAGGCTTCCGAAGAGCCACCACATCCGCCTGCGGGCCGCCGGGACGAAGAGCGCTCCCACGAGCACCACGAGAAGCGCCATCCCGGCCGCGTGTCCGGAGGGGAAGGAGCCGTGGTCCACCCGGACCAGTGGGTCGGCCGGCCGGGGCCGGTCGACGAGGTGCTTGAGGGCCTGGACGACCAGGACGTTGCCGACGAGGTAGGTGGTCAGCAGGAAGGCCAACGACCGCCAGCGCCTGCGTGCGGCGAGGAACACGACGATGCCGAGCGGAACCACGACGCCCAGCGGGCCGCCGAGCCAGTTGAGCACCGCGGCCACGGCGGCGTAGACCCCGTCGTGCGGGCCACCCATCCACCGCAGCCACTGGTCGTCCATGCCTTGGAAGAGGGGTCGCTCGGGGTGGTTGAGCACCAGGACGACCAGCACCGCGGCGGACAGCAGGAAGATCGTTCCTGACACGAGCGCTGCGACGACGGGGACGGTCCGCGAGGCGGGAACAGGTGCGGAAGCAGGCCGGCGGCGGGAGAGTGCCGGACTGTCGGGATCGGTGGTTGGGATGCCGGTCATGGGATACCTCTCGCGGTCGCGGCGAGCCGTCGGCCGTGTGTTGCGGATGGGGGGCGAGGCGGGAGGAGGAGAGGCGGGGCGCCACGGGGCGCCCCGCTCGGGCGGATCAGTTGCCCAGGTGCCGCGCGAGGAAGGAGACGCTCTGCCTGACGATCGGCGTCACGTCGGGCGCGCCCAGGAAGATGTGGTCGGCTCCCTCGACGGGGCGCAGGGTCACGTCCCCGTCGGCCGCCTCGAGCGCTCCGGCCATTACTTCGCTCTGGGAGTAGGGCACCAGGCGGTCTTCGGTTCCGTGGATGAGGAGGAAAGGAGGCGGAGTGGGGCCCGCGGGCTCGGCGTAGGTGAGGGGGCTGGCGACGCGCGCTCGGGCGGGCCACTCCTCAGCAGTGCCGCCCAGCAGTGCTTCGAAGGGATTGGGGTACTCCCCCGCGCCCGGCGGAGTGGGCGGGAGAGGCTGCGAGAGCAGCGAGCCGATCTCGGAGACCCCGTACCAGTCGACGACGGCGCGAACACCGCTGTCCTCGTCGCGCACGCCTTCCTCGCCTTCCAGCTCCGCACCGTGATCGTCCGCGCGGACGAGTCCCGCGAGAGCCGCCAGGTGACCGCCGGCCGACTCTCCCCAGACGCCGATGCGGTCCTTGTCTATCCCGAACGTGTCGGCGTACCGGCGTACGTAACGGATCGCGGCCTTGACGTCGTGCAGCTGAGCCGGGAACGGCGCCTCAAGGCTGTGGCGGTAGTCGATGCACACGAGTGCGAGGCCGGCGCCCAGCACGGTGTCGTGCAGCAGGCCGACCGGAACGGTCGGCGGCGGGTAGCGGCGGTCACCCTCCAGCCACCCGCCGCCGTGGACCCAGACGACGGCGGGAACGGGTCCCCCTGCTGCCGGAACCTGTACGTCGAGGAGGCGGGGCCGGTAGCCGTACGTGGCCGCATAGGTCACGCCGTCGAAGCGGCGCACACCGTCGGAACCGACCAGGGGTGGAACGGGCTGCATGAACGGCGGGGGCGGCCAGCCCGCGTCCAGCTCGGCGACCGAGGGTTGCGTCATATCCGGGACCTCCTGTGATCAGCATGTGTCCGTGCAATGCGCACGTCTGGATGTTACACGTGTAACTTCGTGTCGACCAGGGCCGCACACCGACAACCACCAGGCGATGCCGTCGCGATCCGGTCGGCCGGTCAGTCGACGCCCAGCAGACGCCGCCGGTCCTCGGGACGGGAGGCGAATTCCGCACAGGCCGTTTGATGGACGATACGGCCCTTCTGCATGACCGCCACGTTCCGGGCCACGGACAGGGCGAGCCCCAAGTTCTGCTCGACGAGGAGGACCGACATCCCCTGCACGCCCACCTCACGGATCGCCTCGCCCACGTGGGCGACGATCGCGGGAGCCAGACCGTCGGACGGTTCGTCGAGCAGCAGCAGGCGTGGATTGCCCAGCAGGGCCCGGGCGATCGCGAGCATCTGCTGCTCTCCGCCGGAGAGCTGGTTGCCGCGATGCCCGAGCCGCTCCCCCAAGCGGGGCAACAGGTCGAGGACGCGGTCCCTCGTCCACGGGCCCCGCACCGGGCGCCGGGAAGCGATCGCCAGGTGCTCGGCCACGGTCAGCGGAGCGAAGACACGACGTCCCTGCGGAACGATTCCCACCCCGGCCCGGGCTATCACGTCGACGCGGGCCCCGGCGATCTCCCTGCCGTCGAGGGCGACGCTGCCTCCGTACGGTCGGACGAGTCCCATGACGGTCGAGACGAGGGTGGTCTTCCCAACCCCGTTGCGCCCGAGCACGGCCACGATCCCTCCCTCTTCGAGGTCGAGGTCGATACCGTCCAGGACAACACCCCCGGCGTAACCGGAGCGCAGGCCGCGCACGCTGAGGAACGGCTTCACGAGGTCACCCCCACGGTGCCGAGGTAGGCGCTCTGGACCTCGACGGAGGCCCGCACCTCGCCAGGCGACCCCGTCTTCAGATGTCTGCCGAGGTGCATGACCGTCACCGTGTCGGCCAGCTCGAAGACCATGTCGAGGTCGTGCTCGATCAGGAGCACGGTCACGTCGCCGGACAGGGCGGCGAGCAGTTCTGTGAGCCGTGCCGTCTCAGCCGGAGACATTCCGGCAGCCGGCTCGTCCAGCAGCAGCAGTCGGGGTTCGGTGGCCAGTGCCACGGCGACCTCCAACTGCCGCCGTTCGCCGTGCGAGAGGGCCGCCGCCAGGGCGTCGTGCCGGGTGGGCAGACCGACTCGCTCGAGCAGTGCGTGCGCCCGCCCGATCGCCGCGGTCCGGGCACTCACCTTCCGCCAGCCACCGAGCCCCGCACCGGGCCGGGACAACACGGCGAGCAGGACGTTCTCCAGCACCGTCTCACGGAGGAACAGACTGGAGTGCTGGAAGGTCGCCGCGACACCGAGTCCGACCCGGCGGTCCACCGGCAGCCGGGTCATCTCCTGCCCGTCGACGACGATGCGTCCGGCACTGGCCGCCAGCGTTCCGGAGATCAGGCCGAACAGGGTCGACTTTCCCGCCCCGTTCGGACCGATGATCGCGTGTCGCGCCCCAGCCCGCACCGTGAGGCAGACGTCGTCCACGGCCCTGAAGGACCCGAAGTCCTTCGATACGTGGCGCAGTTCCAGGAGACCGAGATCTGTCACGCCGTCCTCTTCCGGGTCAGTTTGGACGGGAGCCGTACGCCGGCCAACCCGCGGGGCAGTGCGTAGACGGCGATGACGAACAACAGTCCGAGCAGCAGTGGACCGCGTCCGGCGACGGCTTCGAGGTTTCCGAGGTAGTCACGCGTGAGCCAGATGAGCGCGGCGCCGGCGCAAGCCCCCCACATCGATCCGGAGCCGCCGATGACGACGGCCAGCAACGCCAGGGCGGCAATCTCGAATCCCGCGTCGGCAGGCGAGACGAACCGCTGCACCGACACCCAGAGGGCCCCGGCGATACCGGCCAGTGCCCCTGCGCCGCAGTAGACCGTCAGGGCGTAGCGCCGGGTGGGATATCCGATCGCCCGCATCCGGGACTCGTTGTCGCGGATTCCGCGCAGGGCAAGAGCGAACGGCGTCGAGCCCAGGCGGGAGACCGCAGCGAAGAGCAGCAGGAACACCACCAGAACGTAGAAGTAGACCAGCCCGTCGAGCTCCAGCGCGGGCATGCCGGGCAACGGCACGACGGGCGGGATGCCGGATATGCCGTCGGTGCCGTTCGTCAGCGACTTCCCGTTGACTGCAGCGCTGTGGGCGATCTCGCCGATGGCCAGCGTCAGCATCAGGAACACCACGCCCCGGGCCCTCACCGCCAGCCATCCCGTCGGCACGGCCACCAGCGCGGCGACGCCTGCGGCGATGAGGAGTTGGAGGATACCGACGTCGGTCAGCCGCGTCGCCACGTTCGCCGCCGCAAAGGCACCGACGCCGAAGTACGCCGACTGGCCGAGGGTCGGCAGTCCGGTCAGGCCGGTGAGCAGGTTCACGCTCAGGGCGAGGAGGCCGAACACCAGGATCCGCGACAGCGTACCGATGGCATACGGGCCCAGGACGAACGGAGCCGCCACGAGCCCGACGACGCCGACGGTCTCCGACAGTCTCCGTGCGGAGGACCGGGAACATCCGGACGGGCTCATGCGCGCACCGCCGACGAGACCAGGCCGGACGGGCGGACGGCGAGCACGGCCAGCATGGCGCCGAACAGCAGGAAGGGAGCGTACTCCGGGAGCAGCGCCACTCCGAGTGTCTGCACCTGGCCGATCAGGAGCGCGCCGACGAGTGCACCGCGCACGGATCCGAGACCGCCGACCACCACGACGACGAGCGAGAGCACGAGCACGGTCTCGTCCACGCCGGGCCCGGGGCCCAGGATCGGCGCCCCGAGGACACCACCGACCGTGGCCAGGGCCGCGCCGAACGCGAAGACCCCGTAGAGCACCTTACGGATGTCGACGCCCAGCGCACGGACCATGTCCCGGTCGGCAACGGTCGCCCGCACCAGTGCCCCGAGCGAGCTGCGTTCGAAGACCAGGTGCACGACGAGCGCGAGACCGGCCGCCACTCCGATGAACACCAGCCGGTAGACAGGATAGGCGTGGCCGAAGAGGCCCACCGTCCCGCGCAGTGATGTCGGCGGGTCAGTGGGCAGCACCTCGCCGCCGAAGACCGCGGCAAGGAGGTCAGCGCCGATGAAGGTGATACCGAGCGTGAGCACGGCTTGGTCCAGGTGTCCGCGCCGGGCCAGCGGCTGGGTGAGGAACGTGAGCGCTGCTCCGCCCGAGGCACCCACCAGAACACCGGCGGCCAGCGCGAGGAGCAGGCCCCCCAGGCTCCCGTCGGACAGGACGTAGGCCACGTAGGCCCCTGCCAGGTAGAGCGTGCCGTGCGCGAGGTTGAGCACGTCCATCATCCCGAAGACCAGGGAGAGGCCGACCGCGATCGTGAACAGCAGCAGACCGAAGGCGACTCCGTCGATGATGCTGACGAAGTTGCCGTCCAACCATCCGGTCACGTCAGCCGCCCAGCCGGCCGAGCTCGGAGCGGACGGTGTTGGCGCCCTGCTTGACCTCACGCAGGTACCAGGGCTGGATCGGCGTACCGCCGCTGTTGAACCGCCAGGTTCCGCGCGGGCTGTCGATGTCCCCCACCTTGGCTATGGCGGCGTTGACCGTTTCCGGGGTCACCGTGGAACCGGCCTCCTTGATCGCCTTGTCCAGCACCTGCGCCGCGTCCCATGACGCCATCGCGTAGGTGGTCGGAGCCGACCCGTAGGCGGACGCGTATGCCGGGGCGAACCGCTTGTTGGTGACGTTGTCGAGGTCCGCGCTGTAGTTGAGTGCGGTGAGGATGCCGTCGGCTGCCTCTCCCTGTCCCTTGAGCACGCCGCCCTCGGTGAGGAAGCCGGGCGCGTAGAGCGGGATCTTGCCGGCCAGTCCGAAGTCCCGGTACTGCTTGACGAAGTCGACGGCCGCACCGCCGGCGTAGAAGCAGAAGACGGCCTTCGCTCCGGACCTCTCGATCTGTGCGAGGTACGGCTGGAAGTTCTTGGTCCCGGGGAACGGCGTGTAGACCTCCTCCCCCGCAACCGTGCCGCCGGCCGGAAGGAGGGTGGACTTGAAGCCCTCCACCTCGTCCTTGCCCGCCTGGTAACCCGCGGCGATCAGGAAAACGGGGCCACCGGCCTTCTCCGCCACGTACTTGCCGAGCGCCTTGCCGGGTTCGTCGTTGATGTACGAGGTGCGCCAGATGTACGTGGTCCCGGTCAGCGTCGTCGGCGAGGCGTTCGAGCCGACGAGCGGGACCTTGCTGGTCTCGAACAGGTCCTTGACCCCGTTGATCGTTGCCGAGCTCACCACTCCGCTCACCGCCAGGACCCGGTCCTGCTTGACCAGCTTCTCCGCCGCGGCCTTGCCCGAGTCGGCCGTCTCCCCCTCGTCCGCGACCACGATCTCCACCTCGCGCCCACCGAGTCGGCCGCCGTGCTGTGCGACGTAGAGCTCGAAGCCCTGCTTCATGTCGTCACCCAGGGCCTTGTAGATCCCCGACCGCGGGACGAGGAGCCCGATCTTCACGGGCCCGCCCCGCTTGTCACCGTCGGACCCGAGGCTGGCGCCTCCACATGCCGTGACCAGTGAGAGGGCCACCGCCACGGCGATCAGACCAGCGGGACGAAAACGACCTGTCATGGAAACTCCGTACGTTGTCAACCAGCCCTGGAGGGACGGATGTTGCTGATGGGAGTGCTTGAAGAGCCCTGGGCGAGAGAAGCCCGGCCGCCAAGGGGGCCTGGTCGCCAGTTGAGGGGCATCAGAAGTGACACGTGTCTATCGTGCATTCATAACGATCGTCAAGATATCGAGAGGTTGCGAGTCGCCCACACTCTTCCCTCTTGACTCCACCCCCATGCGTGCCGAAACACTAACCATCGTCAATTTAACGCAATAGCATCTGAGTGTCCGGGCGCTTGCCCGGCCAGGGAGTGAAGCACCATGACCGACGAACCATCGCGACGCAAGCTCCTCAAGAACGGCGGGGTGCTGGCCGGCTCCACGCTGCTCTCCGGCCTGTCCGGTGGGCGACCGGCACAGGCCGCCCCGCGCACCGACGAACCCTCACCCGTCGTGGACCTGCCCACGGGCGGACTGCGCGGAAGCACAGAGGACGGCCTCACCGTCTTCAAGGGTGTGCCCTACGCGGCCCCGCCGATCGGGGCGCTCCGATGGCGGCCGGCCCAACCCCACCCCGGCTGGCAGGGAACCCGCGACGCGACCGTCTTCGGGCCGAGCGCACCGCAGCCCTACCGGGAAGGAGGCGACCAGGTGCTCGGGACACATGGCGCACCCCCCTTCGACGAGAACTGTCTCACGCTCAACGTCTGGACGCCCGGCACCGGCGACGCCAAGCGACCGGTAATGGTGTGGATCCACGGCGGCGGCTTCGTCTCCGGATCCGGATCCCTGCCCATCTACTCCGGCGAGACCTTCGCGCGCAATGGCGACATCGTCGTCGTCACCATCAACTACCGACTCGGGCCGCTGGGATACCTCTACTTCGGCGAGGAGGGCGCCGGCGGGAACTTCTGGCTCACCGACCAGCTCGCCGCCCTGCGGTGGGTACGGGACAACATCGCCGCGTTCGGCGGCGACCCGGAGGACATCACCGTTGCCGGCCAGTCCGGCGGCGCGCTGTCGGTCGCGGCCCTGGCCGGGGCCCGGCCCAAGGGGCGCCCGCTGTTCCGGCGCGCCATCCTACAGAGCCCGCCACTGGGGCTAAAGATCCCCACCCGCACCGAGTCCCTTCAGCGCACCGCCGCGTTCCTGGACATCCTCGACGCGAAGAACGTGGCGGAACTCCGGGCCGTGCCCTGGCCCCGCCTGATCGCCGCTACCTTCGAGATGTTCGGCCGCACCGCACGGTGGGGATACTGGTCGACGCCGTTCCTGCCGGTTCTCGACGAGGTCACACTGGACCGCGACCCCGCCGAGCTGCTGCTCAGCCGCGCCGGTGCGGACATCGATGTCCTGATCGGCTGGACCAGGGAGGAGGCGAACTTCGCCTTCGCTCTCAACGAGCAGTACGCGTCCGCGACCACGGACCAGGTGCTCGCAAGAGTCCGGGACACCTTCGGGAACCGGGCGGTCCAGGCGTACGCCGCGTACCAGGAGGCCCGGCCGGGCGCCCGGCCGGTGGACGTGCTCATGGATCTGATCACCGACGACCTGTTCCGTATGCCCGCTCTGGCGCTCGCCGAACGGCGGGCAGCTCGCGGCCGGCCGGTCTGGGCGTATCAGTTCGATCTCCCGACGCCTGCCCACGGCGGGCAGCTCGCGGCCGCACACTGCCTGGAATTGCCCTTCGTCTTCGACAACTTCGACAAGTGGTCACAGGCCCCGTTCCTGACAGGGCTCAACACCCGGGTCCGTGACGGTCTCGCCGCGACCATGCACTCCTCCTGGATCTCGTTCATCCGCACCGGCAACCCCAACCACGGCCCCATGCCGCGCTGGGACCGCTACGACCGGGATTCCCGCACCACGATGGCCCTCGACTCGGTCACCACCGCCGTCGACGACCTCGCGGGCTACTGGCGACGCCTGCACCTTCCGGCAGCGCCGTAGCCCCACCCGTCAACCTCCGGACGTTCCGCAGAGCGGGACGCTGGATCTGGCGCGAACCACTCACGTGTGCTAGACAGAAACCAGAATAGTTACACGTGTAACATTCCGTGTTCGTGCCGTTGGAGTTGCGGAGCTCTTGATGTTCACCTCACCCGAGCAGCTGCCGCTCCCCTTCTCCTGGGCCGACCAGGAACCCCGTCTGGTCGGCCGCCTCTCGGCTCTGATCCACCTGGACGCCTCGAACCCGTCGGGCGGCGAGATCGCCGTCGCGCGCTGCCTCACCCACGAGCAGCCCCGCGCGGGCATCGCGGACACCGTCCTAAAGTCCGGGCCGGGACGGGCCAACCCAGTCGCCCGGCTGTCCGGGTCGGGGCGGAAGCCTCCGCTCATGCCGTCGAGCCACACCGACGTGATGAGCGGAGGTCCGACGGGTGGAGTCGTCCACCCCTTCGTCCCGCTGGCGATTTCGGCGGTCTCCACGCTCGCCGAGGCCCTGCTCCGCTTGCGCACGTTCGCTCCGGAGTCGGTGCCGCATCCGACCTCGCGCCGGATGCCGAGCACCGTGGCGGACCTGTACCCGGGCGCGGAGGCGATCGAGCGCCTGCTGGAGGAACGCACCTGGGCCCGTGCGAGCAGCCTGCTCATCGATCGCGTCCAGCTGAGTGCGTCGTCGCCCGCACCTTCCCCGACACGAAGGCTGTCGGATTCTTTCAGTCCGTGGGTGACGCGGACATCATGCGGCTCATCCACGCGCCCGACGGGCATGCCCGGATCGCCGACCTGGCGGTCGGCGGGACGTGCCTGCTCGACGCGGTCCTCAGACTCTCGACATAGAAGGAGCAATGCCATGGGTATGGTCATCGAGACCCGGACCGGCAAGATCGAAGGCACAACGGAGAACGGGCTGTCGGTCTTCAAGGGCATCCCGTACGCCCTCCCACCGGCCGGCCCTCTGAGGTTCCAGGCGCCGGCCCCGGTCCCCGCCTGGGACGGCGTCCGCCCGGCCACGTCTTTCAGCTCGGCACCGCCACAGTTGCCGCTGGCTCCAGGAATGCCCCCTGCCTGGCGACCGGAGGACGGCCTGGACTGCCTGAGTGTGAACGTATGGACCCCGGGAGGCGCAGGTGACCGGCTGCCGGTCATGGTGTGGATCTACGGCGGAGGGTGGAAGACCGGCTACTCCGGGGATCCCAGCTACGACGGCGCGGAGCTCGCCCGGGGCGGCGTGGTCATGGTGACCTTCAACTACCGGGTCGGCTTCGAAGGATTCGGGTTCGTGCCGGGGGCGCCCGCCAACCGGGGCTTCCTCGACCAGGCCGCGGCACTCACGTGGGTGCGCGAGAACATCGCGGCCTTCGGCGGCGCCCCGGACAACGTAACGGTCTTCGGCGAGTCCGGAGGAGGCGCATCCGTCGCCGCCCTCCTGTCTGCGCCCGCCGCGCGCGGCCTGTTCCGCCGCGCCATCGTCCAGAGCATGGCCGGGCGCTTCCTGCCCGAGGAGGAGGCCCGGAGGATCGCCGTGATGACGGGGGAAGCGGTCGGGGTGGGTCTCGACGGTCTGGCCTTCGTGCCGCCGGAGGCTCTGCTGGCGGTACAGGACGTGGCTCTGCCCGCGATGCGGGCGGAGCCGGCGAACTGGACGACTCCGGAGGCGATCACCGCGTTCTCGCCCGTCATCGACGGCCTCACCGTGGTCGACAAGCCGTGGCTGGCCATCCGCTCCGGGTGCGCGCGTGACGTGGACCTCGTCTCCGGTTACACGCATGACGAGTTCACCCTGTTCGCCATGGAGCGCGGCCTCGTCAAGATCGGACTCGGCGCGATGGCCAGGGCCGTGCCCATGATGCTCGCGACGGCACGCGCGGGATTCCGCGAACGGGCTTCGCGAAGGCTGGCGCAGCCCTCGGCGAAGTCGGCGAAGATCAGGGACCTCGACCTCGGAGTCGTCGCGGAGGAGTTGGGGCTCGGCCGTCAGGCGGCGGCCGAGTACCGCGTCGCCCACCCGGGCCTGACCGACTCCCAGCTGTACGTCGCCATGTTCTCGGACGCACTGTTCCGGATGCCTGCGACGTGGTTGGCCGAGGCACACGCCGCGGCGGGCGGGCGGGCGTGGCTGTACGACTTCACGTGGAGCAGTCCTGCCTTCGGCGGGGCCCTCGGTGCCTGTCACACCGTGGACATCCCGGCGACCTTCGGCCACGCACGAGGGGCTCTCTCGGGCTTCCTGTTCGGTGGCAAGGCCCCGTCCCAGGACTTCACGCGCCTGTCGGAGCAGCTCCGTGCTTCCTGGCTTTCCTTCGCCGCCTCAGGGGATCCCGGCTGGACCCCCTTCACGACGCAGCACGCGGCGACTCGTCTCTGGGACGTCGAACCGTCTGTCGTCGAGGACCCGCTCTCGGCGTCCCGCCGAATCTGGCACAAGGAGTCCGGTCTCTGACGACGAGGGGAGCGAATCCGGGCCCGGAAGGCTCCGGCGGAACGCGGTCTCTCTGTTCTGCCGGAGCCTGCCGGAAACCCCGGCCACGAGCGGACCCAATGGACAAGTGGAGCAGCCGCTACGACTCGGGCGTGACCTCTGCCAAGCCGGAGACCTCCTGGACGTGCAGCAGGCTCGGTGGGGCGAGTGCCTCGTGCAGCTGCTGGAAGATCCGGCGTGCGGCGACAGCGTTCCAGTCCGCGGGGAGCAGCCCGCTCGGCAGACCGGGATCGAGGTAGGGCAGCCGTCGCCACTGGGTGAGCATCGGAATGTAGTGGCGGAACGCCTCGCCGCCGTCGATGTCACGCCGGCGCGGGAGGTCGGCGGCGACGGGGCCGTACTCCTCGGTGAACGTGGCGTACTGCGCCTGGATCGCCGGGAAGTCCCACCACGAGCTGACCGTCCCGGGCAGGTCGCTGAAGGCCGCATAGTCCGCAGCGAACAGATGCACGTAGTCGCTCAGCCCGCGCCGGACCAGCATCTCGCGGGCGTCCCCGAGGAGCCGACCGGGGGCCAGCCACACGCCCGGAGCGATGTTCCCGAACCCCAGCCAGGTCAGCCGGGTGCGCAGCTGGTAGCGGTACGCACGCTCGGACTCCGGTACGGAGAAGACGGCCATCGCCCAGCCGTCACTCAGCTTCGCCGGTTCCAGGCTCCCGAAGATCCGTCGGTCACCCTCGTCGAAGACGGGCTGCGCGGCCTCGCTCAGCCGGTAGCCCGTGGCACCGCGGCGTTCCGGTTCGAGGACGCCCTTCTTCTTGAGCCGGGAGATCGCCGACCGCACCGCCGGGCCCTCGACGTCCAGTTCGGA
Organism: Streptomyces sp. NPDC058872; assembly: GCF_042743065.1. Lineage (NCBI taxonomy): Bacteria > Bacillati > Actinomycetota > Actinomycetes > Kitasatosporales > Streptomycetaceae > Streptomyces > Streptomyces sp. NPDC058872. The sequence continues at coordinate 97,321 of NZ_JBHYMK010000020.1, read as the reverse complement.
CATCAGGGTGATCAGGTCGGCGACGGAGATCCAGCCGCCGAGGCGGCGCAGGAACGCCCCATAGACCGTGTTGATCAACGAGCTGGGCCTGAGGGGACTGTCCGCCATGATCGCCTTCCGTCGCATGCGGTCGCGATCCTACCGAGCCGGGCGGACGGAGAATCGTCCGGGCCCGGTTCACGGTCGGCCGGGTGCATGGCGACGGGCCGGCGGGTCATCCTCACTCCGCGTAGGCGCCCGACAGCAGATGGCCTGCTCCGGGGGCCACCGCCGGAAGCTCCAGGGCGCGCAGCATCTGGTGGGCCGTACACACGGCCGCGGAGACGACGGGCTTGCCGAGGAGCTGCTCGGCTTCCTCGATGGCTCCCAGGGAGGGCATCTGAACACAGGCCGACAGCACGACGGCGTCGGCGTCGGCGTGGTCCAGGGCCTTGGCGATCCCGGGAAGCCTCGCCGGGTCGTGCGCGGCGACGTCGAGGTTGCCGGGGATCTCCAGGGCGTGGTAGTCGAGCACCTCGATGCCCTCGTGGGTGAGGTAGTCGACGACGGTCTTCGTCAGCGGGCGCATGTACGGGGCGATCAGGGCGATCTTCTTCGCCCCGAGTGTGTTCAGACCGTGGACGAGGGCTCCGGCGCTGGTGACGACCGGGGCCGGGGCTCCGTTCTCGGCCGTCCGCCTGTGCAGGCGCTCCTCGGACCTGCGATGGTAGCCGAGGCCCATGCTCATGATGGCGACGAGACAGGCGTAGCCGAGCACGTCCACGTGCGCGTCGGAGAGCTCGACGGCACAGCGGTCGGAATCGGCGTCCATCGCCTTGAGCTGCTCGGGAGTCACATGGGTCATGCGCATCCGGCTGGAGTGGAAGGTAAAGCGTTCCGGCGCGATGGATTCCCGGGCTCGCAGGATGGCCGGGACTTCGGTCTCCATGGTGACGTTGGAGCTCGGCACGATCTGGCCGATGCGGTGCGTGGAGTGGACGGGACGGGGCATGATCGCTCCTCAGCGGGCGTCGACGACGGGGTTGGTGAGGGTGCCGAGGCCCTCGACGGTGGCCTCGACGGTGTCACCGGGGTGCAGGAACTCGGGCGGGACCATGCCGGCTCCGACACCCGCGGGCGATCCGGTGGCGATGACGTCTCCGGGTTCGAGGGTGACGCCGGAGGAGATGTCGGCGATGAGGCGGGCGATGGGGAAGAGCATGTGCCGGGTGTTCGACTTCTGCTTGGTGACGCCGTTGACGCGCAGTGAGAGGTCCAGAGCCATGGGGTCGGGGATCTCGTCCGCGGTGACGACCGCGGGTCCGAAGGGCGCATAGGAGTCTTGCCCCTTGGAGAAGAACCACTGGCCGGAGCGGCGCTGGTCGCGGGCACTGATGTCGTTGACGATGCTGTAGCCGAAGATGTGGTCGTACGCCTCTTCCTCGCTCACCCGGAAGGCGGTGCGGCCGATGACGACGGCGAGTTCGCACTCCCAGTCCAGCTGCGTGGTCAGGTCCGCGTTGTGCAGGATCGGCTGACCGGGGCCCGTGACGGCCGTGGCGGGCTTGCTGAAGAGCACGGGGCGGGCGGGCCGCTCCTTGTCGGTGTCGAGGCTGCGGCTGGACTCCTCGACGTGTTCCACGTAGTTCAGTCCGACACCGATGATCTTGCCCGGGCGCAGCGGGGCACGGAGCGACACGTCGTCGAGCCGGTGCACGGCATCGGCCGGCCACGCCGCGGGGCCACCAGCCAGGAGACGAAGCGCGGCGTCCCGAGCGGTCGCGCCTTCCTCGATGAACGACTTCAGATCCAGGGGCAGTTGCACGTCGGTCGGACCGGCCAGGGTGTCGAGGTCCACGACGAGGTCGTCGACCTGCGCTCCCAGGCGCTCGGGCGAGTCGTTCAAGGTGTAGGTGACCAGTCGCATGAACGTTCCTTGTATGTGATGGGAAAAGGGCTGACGCAGAGGAGGGCGAGGCGGCGGCAGAGCTCAGGTCGCTCCACCACCGCCCCCGGTCCGGGGCGGTGCGGGGGCAGGAAGGCCGCACCCGGCTCGGTGCCCCGCCGTACCGGTGCCGGTGTCAGGGCCGGCGGCGTCCGGTACGGCGGAGCGGTTCAGGCGGTGGGCTGTTGCCCGCCGTTGTCGGTGTACGCCTCTTCGCGGTGGAAACCGAGGGAGCGCATCACGGGGAAGTCGTTGAACGAGAAGAGGCAGGCATCCTCGTTCTGGTCGAGGTTGGCGTGCTCGTGCCAGGCCCAGGAGGGGACGCAGAAGATGTCGCCCTGCTTCCAGTCGAAGCGGCGGCCCGCGATCACCGAGTAGCCGCGCCCCTTCGCGGCGGTGTAGATCACCGAGCCGGTGTGGCGGTGGGCTTGGGTGGCCTGGCCGGGGCGCAGCAGCTGCATGTGGGCGCCCATGGTCGGCATCACCGATCCGCCGGTGACGGGGTTGGTGTACTCCATGATGACGCCGTCGTACGGAGAGCCGTCTGTGGCCTTGGCGAGGTTGAGCAGGGCCTGGTATGTGGGTTCCCACGGGTATCCGAAGACCGGGGAGTAGGGGCGGGTCCACTTATCCATGCCGTACGGGAGCAGGTTGCCTCCGTAGCTGAGGACCGAGGAGTTGACGACCTTTCCGGGGGACTGGTAGAGCTCCGGGTGGACTTCGTAGAAGCCCGCGTCCAAGGCGTTGACCAGGGGGATGTCCAGGCCGTCCTGCCAGATGACCGGGGCGTCGTCGGCCTCGTTGCCGTGCTCGTGCCAGGTGCCGTTGGGAGTGATGGCGAAGTCTCCGGGGCCGACCCTCAGCTTCTGGCCGTCGACGATCGTCCAGGCGCCGGTGCCCTCGTGCACGAAGCGGAGGGCGGCTGCCTGGTGGCGGTGTGCGGTCATTGCCTCCCCCGGTCCCATGATCTGCAGGCCCGTGTAGAGAAGGCCGACGGCGGCGCTGACGTCCCTGCGGCCGGGGTTGACCAGCATGACCACACGGCGGCCGGCGTCGTCGGCCTTGACCAGGGGAAGGGCCTTGCGGACCAGCGGGCGCAGCTCGTCGTAGCGCCAGAGCACGGGGACGGACGCGGGCTGCGGGTACCAGGGCTCGATGTCGTTGGCGACCGTCCACAGGGCACCTGCGTCGAGTTCGGCCAATTCGTCGTAGTACGAAAGCAGTTCGGGGCTGTCGGCCACACGGGCGCGACCGAGCCGGTCGTCGTCATGGGTCATGCTTCCTCCTTCGGGATGGTGGTGTCGGCGGGAGTACCGTCCGCCCGGGCCCCCGAGGCGTCGGCCGCGAGGGCCAGGGGGGTGCGGGGGCGGTTGTCGACCTGGAGCTGGAAGATGTCGAAGCGGTTGTAGTGGCCGACGATGTCGTGCATCTGCTTGGGCTGGATGCACTTGGCGAGGTCGATGTCGGCGTAGACGATGCCCTCGTCGTCGACGAGGGGTTCGGTGACCGGTCGGCCGTCGGGGCCGAAGATGCCGGACAGGGCGCTGCGGGGCCGGGCGAGCACCTTGCGGACCTCGGCGTCGTCTCCGGCGATCAGATCGACGATCCCCGGGGAGATGGTGGAGCAGGCGACGACCGAGAAAACCTTGCCCTCGAAGCTGTGTGCGGCGGTGCGCACCGCGATCGCGTCCGCCATGTCGTATTCCTCCGGAGCGACCGGCAGGGCGATGTAGCTTGCGGTGTGCACCAGTTCGCCCTGGGCGAGGAGGGTGAACCGGGCCAGCGTGTTGGTGTTCTCCCCGCAGGCCAGCGCCCCGAGCGGGCCAACGGCCGTTTTGTGGACCTTCAAGGAGCTGCCGTCGCCGCCGGTCCAGGTGAGCTTCTCGGCCCAGGTGGGCACCAGCTTGCGGTGCACGCCGAGCAGTTCGCCGTCGGCGCCGATGACGAGCAGGGTGTTGTAGAGCACGCCGAGGCTGTGCGCGGCCCGCTCGTTGACGCCGATGACCAGCACCACGCCGGCCTGACGGGCGGCCGCGCGCAGCGTGTCGACGTGCGGTCCGGGGACGTCGATCGAGGAGCGCTGGAGCCGTTCGAACCAGGGGGAGCCCTGGACGGGGTTCATCGTCCAGTTCCAGTAGGGGTACCCGGGGACGAACACCTCTGGGAAGACGACGAGTTCGGCGCCGTTGCCGGCAGCCTCGTGGATGAGGGACACCGCCTTGTCGACGGTCGCGGCGGCATCGAGGTAGACGGGAGACGCCTGGACGGCGGCGGCGGTGAAGCGGGGAAGATGGTCCATCGGTTCCTCCGTTGCCGTTGGTGAAGCCGGGATCAGCACGCCGCGGTGACAGCGAGCGGCCGAGCCGGGGGCATGGGTATCCAGCGCCGGCGGACGGGCGCGACCGCCTCCCGCAGCAGGTGCAGGCGGGGCGGGACGCGGTCGCCGCGCGGCCCCGGGGGCTTGCGGCTGCCCGGCCGCCAGGGCTCGGGCCAGGAAACGCCCGGCCCGGTGTAGTCCTGCTCGGCCGCGGCATGCAGGGTCCACAGCGGGTCGTAGAGGTGGGCGCGGCCGACGGCGACGAGGTCGGCGCGGCCCGCCAGGATGATCGAGTTGACGTCGTCATGGGTCGAGATGGCGCCGACAGCGATGGTCGGGATGCCGGTGGCATTGCGGATCAGGTCGGCGAACGGGGTCTGGTAGCTACGCCCGTATGCCGGCCGTTCGTGGGCGACGACCTCGCCGGTCGAGACGTCCACCGCGTCGGCCCCGGCGGCCGCCAACGCGCGGCAGATCGTGACCGCATCGGCCTCGCTGGTGCCGCCCTCCGCCCAGTCGCTGGCGGAGATCCGTACGACCAGGGCCTTCTCGGCGGGCCATGCTGTGCGGACGGCGGTCAACACCTCCAAGGGGAAGCGCAGACGGTTGGCGAGAGTGCCGCCGTACTCGTCCTCGCGCGCGTTGGTGAGCGGGGAGAGGAAGCCGGACACGAGGTGGCCGTGGCCGAACTGGAGTTCCAGTACGTCGAATCCGGCGCGGTCGGCCCGCACTGCCGCGTCGGCGAAGTTCGTGGTCACGGTCGCCAGCTCGGCTGCGGTGGCCTCCCGCGGGACGGGGGACTTCTCGTCCCACGCCAGGGCCGAGGCGGCCAGGGTCGGCCAACCCTCCCCTCCCAGCGGCAGGCCGACCCCGTCAGGACCGGGAACCGCGGTGGATCCGCGGCGCCCGGCGTGGGTGAGCTGGATGCCCAGCGGCGTGTCGGAGACCGTCCGGACGGCCTGGACGATCGACGCCCATCCCGCCTCCTGTTGGTCGTTCCACAGGCCGGAGCAACCTGCGGTCAGACGGCCGTCCGGGCTGACGGCCGTCAGCCCGGTGAACACCAGGCCGGCTCCACCGAGGGCTTGGGCGGCGAGTTGGGCGTGCTCGAACCCGCCGGGCTGTCCGTCCACCGCGGTGAACGTCGCCATCGGGGGCACGACGATGCGGTTGCGCAGCGTCAGACCGCCGAGCCGCATCGGCCGGAACATCGGCGGGACACCGTCGCCCTCGCCGACAGCGGCGTCGACGGCGTCCATGAAACCGGTGTCCCGGGCACGCAGATTGTCGTAGGTGACCCGTCGGCTGCGGGTCAGCAGATTGAAGGCGAACTGGTCAGGGCTCTGGCCGGTGTAGCGGCCGATGTTCTCGAACCACTCGAGGCTGGCCTGGGCCGCACGCTGGACGGACTCGACCGCGGGCCTGCGCTCGGCCTCGTAGGCGACCAGGGCCTCGGCCACCGTGGGGTTCTCGTGCAGGCTCGCGACCAGTGCGAGCGCGTCCTCCATGGCGAGCTTCGTGCCCGATCCGATGGAGAAGTGCGCGGTGTGGGCGGCGTCGCCCAGCAGGACGACGTTGCCGTGGCTCCAGCAGGCGGTGCGCACCATGGAGAAGGTGATCCACTTCGAGGCGTTGGGGATCAGGCGGTGCCCGTCGAGGTGGTCGGCGAGAATCTCCTCACAGCGCCGCACACTGGCCTCGTCGGTCTCGCCACGGGCGAACTCACGGTCCGCGAGGGTCGCGAAGCCGGCCCGCCGCCACGCCTCCTCCTCCATCTCCACGATGAAGGTGGACCGCTGGTCGTCATACGGATAGGCATGGACCTGCATGACGCCGAAGTCCCGTTCCTCGACGATGAAGGTGAACGCCTCGAAGACCCGGTCGGTAGACAACCACATGTAGCGGCACTTCCGCTCGTCCAGCACGGGCCGGAAGGTCTCGGCATAGGCCTCCCGGGTCGCGGAGCGAATGCCGTCGGCGGCGACCACCAGGTCGTACTCCGTCGAGAGCCGATCCACCGGCGGCGCCGGCGTGCCGTAGCGCACGTCCACACCGAGCTCCACGCAGCGCTTCTGCAGCATCTCCCGGAGGCGGTTGCGGTCCAGCGCGGCGAAGCCGTGCCCTCCGGAGGTACGAACCTCACCGCCGTAATGGATGTCGATGTCGCTCCAGCGGGCGAACTCCGAGGACATCACGGCGAACACCTCGGGATCGCCTTGCGTGATGCCGTCCAGCGTCTCGTCGGAGAACACGACGCCGAAGCCGAACGCGTCATCACGGGCGTTGCGCTCCCAGAGCGTGACCTCCCACTCCGGTGAGAGCTGCCGGGCCAGGGCGGCGAAGTAGAGACCGCCGGGCCCTCCTCCGATGACTGCTACACGCACGGTGTTCCTCCAAGTGGTTCCGAAAGAGAATCTATGTCGTAAAACTTGCGTCCGTCAATAAATTTGTATATTCGGCTTGGCGCACCATGCCCGATCACGCGAAGAGCTCTGGAGCCTGCGGCCCCGCCTTCGTCAGGACCTCTCGCACCTCGCCGGGCCAGGCCGCGGACTCCGTGGCGTGCGAAGCCGAGTGGGCGATCACCATGCGCCCGAGAGCAGCCACTTCCGCACCCTCGTTACGGACGGTGAAGGCGTAGTGCAAGGAACTGGTCCCGACCTTGACGACCTTCAGCTCGGTACGGACGGTCTCGCCGAACCACAGCCGGGCCCGGTAGTCGGCCTCGAAGTGGACACGTGGCGTACTGCCGAAGAGGTGGGACAGCCCCAGGCGCCGCAGCAGGACGGCCTCGGCCGCCTCGACCCAGCGCACCACGGTGGAGTGGTGGTAGTGGCCGGCCGCATCCGTGTCGAGCCATTCGACGCGCCGCTCGACGACCACACTGGGCAGATTCCGCGTGGCGGCGTCGGGGCATCCGGCGGCGCAGCTGCCCGTCGGCCCGGAGTCCGTCGGTCGGGTGCTGGAGATTTCCATGTTCATTCCTTTCGTTCGACTGCTAGCCGGCGGCGGGGCGGGACTGGGCGCGCTTGCGCAGCTCGGCGCGCTGGAGCTTTCCGTTGCTCGTGCGCGGGAGGTCGGTGACGAACTCGACGGCGCGCGGGTACTTGTAGGGCGCGACGGTCCGCTTCACGTAGTCCTGGAGTTCCTTGACCGTCGTCTCGTCGGGAGCGACACCGGGGCGCAGGATCACGTATGCCTTGACCAGCATTCCGCGCTTGTCGTCCGGGGCTCCGACGACGCCGCACTCCTCGACGTCGGGATGAGAGGCGAGCGCCTTCTCCACCTCGGGGCCGGCGATGTTGTAGCCGGAGGAGACGATCATGTCGTCACTGCGGGCCACGTACCAGAAGTAGCCGTCGGCGTCGCGGATGTAGGTGTCGCCGGTGATGTTCCAACCGTTCCTCACGTACACGGTCTGCCGTGGGTCATCCATGTACCGGCAGCCCGTCGGGCCGGTGACCGCTAGAAAGCCGGGCTGCCCGTCCGGAACGGGATTCCCTGCTTCATCGACCACCCGGGCCCGATACCCGGGAACGGGCCTGCCCGTTGAGCCGGGGCGTATGTCGCCGTCGGAGGCCGAGATGAACACGTGGAGCATCTCGGTGGCGCCGATGCCGTCGATGATGCGCAGTCCGGTGGCGGCGTGGAACTCCTCCCACACGGCCGCCGGCAGCGCCTCCCCGGCGGACACACAGCGACGCAGGCCAGCCAGTCGAGACACCGCACCGGACGCCATGATCGCCCGGTAGGCGGTGGGCGCCGTGAAGAGCACGGTGACTCCGTGTTCCTCGACGAGGTCGACCAGCTGTTGCGGTCCGGCCTGCTCGATCAGCAAGGTGGCCGCGCCCACGTGCAGCGGGAACACCACCAGTCCACCGAGCCCGAAGGTGAAGGCCAGGGGTGGAGTCCCGGTGAAGACGTCGTCGCGGCGGGGTCGCAGGACGTGACGGGAGAAGGTGTCGGCGTTGGCCAGTACGTCACGATGGAAGTGCAGGGTCGCCTTCGGTCGCCCGGTCGTTCCCGAGGTGAAGGCGATCAGGGCAACGTCGTCCGCAGCGGTGGCGACGGCGGTGAACCGCCCCTCCTTCGCGGCGCAGCGCGCGACCAGGTCGCCCTCGCCCGGGCCGCCGTAGGCCAGCACGGCGGGACCCTCGTCGCCGGTGACGGTGAGTTCGTCCAGGTAACGGTGGTCGCACACGGCGACGGTCGGCCGGCCGATCTCACAGAGCTCCGCCAGCTCGCCGGCCCGCAGCAGCGGCATGGTGGTGACGGCGACGCCACCGGCCTTCAGGACTCCGAGCCACGTGGCGACGAGCCAGGGATTGTTGGGTCCGCGCAGGAGGACCCGATTGCCGGGGACAAGGCCGAAGTCCTCAGTGAGCACTTGGGCGACCTGGTTGGCACGTCGCAGCAGCTCACCGTATGTCCACCGGTCCGTGGGAGTCAGCAGACAGGGCCGGTCGGGGCCCCAGTGCCGGACGGCTTCATCGATCAGCCGCTCGGCGCAGTTGAGCCGAGCGGGGTAGTTCAACTCCGGCAGTTCGAAGCGCAGTTCGGGCCAGAGGGAGAAAGGAGGGAGGCGATCTCGACAGAACGGATCGACATGAGCAGACGGGGAGAGCTCCATGGGGCGGCACCTCAATCTCGGGGGCAGCGGGGAGAGTGCAGCAAGTATCTCGCTAAATTTTCGACCGTCAATGATTCGCGATACTCGACTTTGTTAACAGCGCGTTGCGCAACCAGCCGACGGACACCCGGGGGGCGGACCCCGACCCGCTGATTACACGTGTAACACGCTAGACTCCACCCAGGCGAAGCTCAACCATTTCGGACAAAAATCAGAAACGTGACCTCACGCACCCACACCACCGAGAGCGTCGAGCACCGCCCAACAAGCCTCACGCACGGGACCACAAGGTGACCTTCGACCCCGTCAAGCCACCCGACGACCCCCGCCTCTAGCCGGGACCCTGGGCCGCGTGCTACACAATGCCCCATTCATGTAACACGTGTAACTCCCCCAGTGGAACGCACTCCGAGCGTCGTACACCCGCCCGGTCCCTCCGCTTCACCCTCCCTTTCTCCAAGGAGCACGACATGAGACGCAAGCAAGTCATGCCGCTGGCCGCCCTCCTGATGTGCACGCCCCTCCTCTCCGGGACAGCCCCGGCAGCGGCGTCATCGCAGCACGCGCCTTCTGGTCCGCTGCGGATCCTGCTCACCAACGACGACGGCTACGACGCCCCGGGCATCCGCACGGCCTTCCAGCTTCTGACCGCCGCCGGGCACGACGTCACCATCGTCGCGCCGCTGACCAACCAGAGCGGGACCGGGACGAAACTGCTCAGCGGCCCGACCGTGACGGTGAAGCATCCCGCGCCCAAAGTGTGGGCCGTCGACGGCACCCCGGGCGACTCGGTGGCCTTCGGGCTCTCCGAGGTCTTCGAGGGAAAGGCCCCCGACCTGGTGGTGTCCGGCACCAACTTCGGCCCGAACGTCGCGGGGCTCGCCACCCACTCCGGTACGGTCGGCGGGGCCGTGGCCGCCCTCGAGTACGGCGTGCCGGCCATCGCACTCAGCACCGGCGGCTTCGCCGCCCCCGACCCTGTCGCCACGGTGAACGCCATGCGCCCCACCGTCGACTTCGCCGTCAAGCTCATCGATCGGCTGCGGGACCGCTCGGGCTCCGGCCCGCTGCTGCCCCAGGGCGTCGGGCTGAACATCAACCACCCGGTCGTGGGAGCGGACGGCACGGGAACCGCCGCCGGCGTCACCATGACCTTCCAGGACCCCCAGCAGCCGCTGACGCCCGACTTCACCGACGGCGGGGACGGCACATGGAAGGTGGCGGTGAGGTTCGCGCCGCGGCCTCCCGCCAAGGGCGGCGACGTGGAGGCCGTGATCGCGGACAAGGTCGCGATCAGCCCCATCTCCGCCGACTGGAACACCGGACCGGCCCGCTTCGCCGCCACGAGTGCCCTGCTCGCCGGCCTGCGGCTCTGATACAACCCTGCGCACACGGAGGGCGGAGCTCGCGTGCGCTCCGCCCTCAGCGCGGCCTACGGCGGCAGGTCGCAGCGCCTCGTCACAGGTGTCGCAGGACCTCGGTGGTGAATTCGGTGGTGGAGGCGGAGCCGCCGAGGTCACGCGTCCGCACCGAGGTGGTGGCCAGAACGCGGGCGATGGCGTCGGTAATGTCGGCTGCCGCCCGGGGGTGGCCGAGGTGGTCGAGCATCATGGCGGCGGACCAGATCGCTCCGATCGGGTTGGCGACGCCCTGCCCGGCGATGTCGGGGGCCGACCCGTGGACCGGCTCGAACATGGAAGGATACTCACCGCCGGGGTTGAGGTTGGCGGACGGAGCGATGCCGATACCGCCGGCCATGGCCGCTGCCAGGTCACTCAGGATGTCCCCGAAGAGGTTGGACGCAACGACGACATCGAAACTGGCGGGGTCGAGGACGAACTTGGCGGCGAGCGCGTCGATGTGCTCCTGGCTCCAGCCGACCGCGGGGTATTCGGCGGAGCGCTCGGCCACCAGTTCGTCCCAGAACGGCATGGTGTGCACCATGCCGTTGGACTTGGTTGCCGACGTGAGACGACCGCCGCGCCGCTCAGCGAGTCCGAAGGCGAAGTCGAGGACCCGTGTCACTCCTGGCCGTGTGAACACGGCCTGCTGCACGGCCGTTTCATCGGGACACCCGCGGTTCGTCCGACCACCGATCTCGCTGTACTCGCCTTCGGTGTTCTCCCGGACGACCACGAAGTCCACGTCTCCGGGCGTGGCCGCGCGTACGGAGCTGGGCAGACCGTCGAACACGCGGATCGGGCGGAGGTTCACGTACTGGTTGAAGGCCCTGCGTATGGGGATGAGCAGCCCCCACAGCGAGACGTGATCGGGCACCCCTGGGTACCCGACCGCGCCGAGCAGGATCGCGTCATGACGCCGGAGCCGTTCCAGGCCGTCCTCGGGCATCATCGATCCGAGACGCAGGTACCGCTCACAGGACCAGTCGAACTGCTCATAAGTGAACGCGACGCCATGGGTCTTCCCGACGGCCTCGATGACCTCGCGGGCCGCAGGGAGGACTTCGGTGCCTATGCCGTCACCGGGTATGAGGGCGATGCTGTGGTTCGTCATGGTCCGCATTCCAGCAATCAGGCGCCGCTCGGGTCCAAGACGTATCGCCGATGTGCCTTATAGGCGGTCCCTATGAGTCGGTGGAACGGCGATCTCCAGGAAGGCGCGGGCAGCAGGCGTGAGCTGCGCCTTCCGGCTCACCAGAATGTTGTGCTGGCAGGAGGCCGGCTCCAGATCAAGGACGAGGGCTCCGGTCCGCTCGGACAACTCGGCCCAGGATTCCGTGACCACCGCCAGCCCTACCCCCGCCAGCACCAGGGGTAGGAACGCCATGCGGTGTTCCGTCTCCACCGCGATGTGAATGTCGATGCCTCGCGCTCTCAGGTCGTCCACGTAAGCGCGGATCCCGGTCCCCCGCTGCCCGACGATCAGCCGCTGCCCTCCGAGCTGCTCGCGTTGAACCGGCTGCCCCGCCGGGAAGGGGCCATCCAACGGGGTGACCAGGACGAGCCTATGATCCCCGACGTGGTACGGCACGACGTCCGTGCTCGGCAGCGGCGACGAGGTAGTCAGCAATCCGAGTTCGCAGCCTCCGGTGCGTACCGTGTCGATCACGTCCGCTGAGGTGAGGGCGGCACGCAGGCTGAGCGACACCTCTGGATAGCGGTCGGCGAAGCACCGGGCCATGGTGCTGAGTGGTTCGACCATGGGCGAGGCCATCACGGCAATGTCCAGGCGCCCGCCTCGCAGTTCACGGACGGCGCCGACACTGGCTCTGGCCAGTTCCAGCGCGTGCAGGGCTTCGCGCGCCGACGGAACCAGGGCGCTGCCGGCCTCGGTGAGGACCGCCTTCCTGCCGATCCGGTGAAACAGGCTGCCGCCGACGTGGCGCTCCAGAGCCCGGATGGCCTGTGGCCGGGACGGCTGGGACACATACAGCGCGGCGGCAGCACGGTTGAAACCACCGTGGTCCACGATGGCGAGGAAGTACTCGAGCTGCCGGAAGTCCATGCTCAGCGTCGCCGGTCGTCCTCGACGAACCACCCGTCCCGTCACCTCCGCGCTGGAGGAGACCTACCGCGAGGGCGGGGGAACCCGATCCGATGACGGGCGTTTCCGGTTCGGTGCACGGGACGAGCCATGCCTGCCGGATGGCGGTGGCCGGCTGCGCGTCGGCGTCGGCGTCGGCGTCGGCGTCGGCGTCGGCGTCGGACCAGCCAGGCGCACCAGGGGCGCCGCACTGCACCGGATGGTGCACGAGGTTCTTTGTGACCACTGCATGCCCCTCTCCCCGATTCGGCCGTGCCGTGGCCTTCCCCAGGGAGTGGCCAGGAACGGCCTCCGTGCGGACACCGTCGCGCGCACGGCTCAGACCAGCACGGGTCCAGTCCGCCACGGCCCGTGCTCTTGGCGGACGCTCGTACGGCAACAGTGCATGGGCGCCTTCGTCCGCCGGCGCCCACAACCCATCGGAGTGATCGGGGGGGCAGAAGTTCCAGGCGAACACGCGGGCCGGACAGGACGAACAGGCGAGCAGGGAAGGCCCTAAGAGACACCGGCAACTCCTCAGTTCCGGAGACGGCCGGACAGCACACGGACAGCGGATCGCTATTAACACGTGTAACCATCTCCGCGCCGCGCGGGACGGCGCTACACCGGGGTCTCGACGGACTGTTCCGACCAGATGGTCTTGCCACCGGGAGTGAAGCGACTTCCCCAGCGGTCGGCAAGCTGCGATACGAGGAACAGCCCGCGGCCTCCTTCATCGGTCTCGCGGGCCCGTCGCACGCGGGGCTGAGTAGTGCCGGTGTCGGACACCTCGCACACGAGCCCTTCCGGTCCGTGGAGGAGTCGGAGACCGACCGGGCCACCGACATAGCGGATCGCGTTCGTCACCAGCTCGCTGACGATCAGTTCGGTGACGAACGCGGCCTCGTCCAGGCCCCATGCGGCCAGCTGCGACGTGACGAGTTCACGGGCTCGGGCGACATTCACCAGATCCGGTTCCAGCTCCCAGGCAGAGACATCACGCGCGGGCAGTGTGCGGGTGCGGGCGAGGAGGAGGGCCGCATCGTCGGCCGGGTCGGGCGGTGTGAGCAGCGCCAGGAGGTCCCGGCTGGCCTCCTCCACCGGTGTGTCGCCCACCTGCCCCAAGGCCTGCGCCAGCCGGGTCATGCCCTCCTCGACACCACTGGTCCTGCTGACGACGAGGCCGTCCGTGAACAGAGCCAGGAGGGAGCCAGCGGGAATCTCGAAGTGCGTCGTGGCGAAGGGCATCCCGCCGACCCCGAGCGGCGGTCCGGGAACCACATCGGGATAGGCGGGCACGTCGCCCGACGGCAGCAGGACGGCAGGAGGCGGATGTCCGGCGCTGGAGACGGAGCAGGTGCCGGAGACCGGGTCATAGACGGCGTACAGGCAGGTTGCGCCCAGGACAGAGGGGTCCGGTCCGCGGCTGTCGGTGGCGTCGGAGAAGCCCAGAACCAGGTCGTCGAGGTGGGTGAGCAGCTCGTCGGGGTCGAGATCGAGGTCGGCGAGGACGCGGACGGCTGTTCGCAGACGGGCCATCGCCGTGGTGGCCTGCAGGCCGTGACCGACGACGTCCCCCACGACCATGCCGATGCGGAAGGAGGGCAGGGGTATCACGTCGAACCAGTCGCCACCGGCCCCCGGGCCGCCGGCCCTCGGCTGGTACACGCCTGCTATCTCGGCTCCCGGGAGATGTTTGGCCGCGCCGGGCAGGAGGCTGCGCTGCAGAGTGACTGCGGAACGGCGCTCGCGGGCGTAGCGGCGGGCGTTGTCGACGCCGAGGGCGGCATGCGAGGCAATATCCTCCAATGCCGCGCCGTCCACGTTGGTGAAAGGCTCGGAAGGCGGCCCCCGCCACAGGGTGAGGCAGCCGAGTACGACTCCCCTGGCATACAGCGGAACGGCCACGGACGAGTGCGCGCCGTCAGGGATGAGCAGACTCAGAGTTGCGGAGTTCGCTCCGAGCCCCGAACTGAGCAGCCCGATGTCGGAGGCGACGACTGCCCTGCCCTCCATCAAGGGGCTCATCACGGCGCTCTCAGGAAGGGGCGGCACGGCTTCGCCGACCGGCAGGAGATGCTCTGCGGACACACCGGGGCTCTGCGCCGCTGCGACACGGCGCAGCCGCACTTGGCTGCTGGCATCGAGCCGTGCGGGCTCGTCGCCGACCAGCACGGCCTCGACAAGATCGACGGTAGCCAGGTCCGCGAAGCCGGGGACGAGGAGATTCGCCAGCGTCTGGGCGACCTCCGTCACGTCGAGGGACTCCCCCAGGGCCAAAGCGGCCAGGTGTGCCAACTCGGAACGGCGGCGTGCAGCAACGGCAGCCGCCTCCCCATCAGCGTCCCCCAAGAGAACGAGCCACGGCCCCTCATCGGCAGCGGAGCCACCTTCTGACGCCAGCGGGACGACGGCGCAGCTGAACGTGTGGGGAGGAGCTGACGGCCCTTCTCCCGCAGGCGCCACCCCCGCCACAACGTGGCCGGCTCTCCGCAGAGCTGCCACGAGAACGGGACAGGGCGATCCGGGCGAACACCCGAGCAAGGCCGTGGCTCTCGGCGTACTGAACAGCACCAGACCCGCCCGATCGACCACGACCGCCGCCGCACCGGCACCCACGGCCGCCCGTACCTGCAGCCGGTCACCACTGCTGGATTTGCGCATGTCACGCCTCGCCTGCCGAGCGATACCGCCTCCATTGTGGCCCGGTGCCCCCCGCCACGGCGAGGCGACGGCGCACGTATGCACCACGTTCATGCTTCCCGACGACTGCGGCGCCACAGAGAAGCATGCTGATCACTCACTGATCAGGGAGGCACCCATTACACCTCTGAGCTGGACAAACGCCAGAAAGCGAGGCCCCGATCCTAAAATCGCGTGGTGGCCGAGGGTCATGGCCTGGCTCCTGCCCGCCGGCGGTTGATGTTCGGCCGGGGGAGTGGAGCCACGGTCCACCACCCGGCCGCATTTGCCCGGACCACTCTCCGACGCCGAGCCCAAGAACTGCTGTCGACTCGCCGAACAAGCAGGTCACAGCCGTCCCGGCCTCATGCAGCGGCTACCACGGCACGGTCCGCGCCGTGGCCATCCGGCACGGGCAGACGTGGGCCGATCACTGCTCCCCGCGCAGGCGGAGGTGGGTCGTCGGGGTTCCAGCAGTCCGTCAGATAGTCAGCACCCCCTCCGGGTGACCGAACCAGGTGAACGAGACAAATGAGTCCCGCGTAAGCAGGGCGTGCAACCATTCGGAAGGCCAAGCGACGAACCCTGACAGGGGAGAAACTCCCAGGCGCGACCATCACGCACAGTGCTCACCCCGACCGGCCGCACTCCCCCGACGCTCCGCGGATCCGCGGCCTGAGCGGACTCGAACCGGCATCGCCCATCACCCGTGCTGGTTCGGTGCTGACCTCATCGCCTTCCTGGCCTTGTTTCCGCAGGTCCTAGCCTCGATCGGATGAGTTGTCGTACCACTCGATCCACTCGATGGTGGTGCCGATGAGACTGGCAGCGACGATGCGTCTGAGGGAACCGGGGGGCGTGGGAGCGTGTGTTGCGGCGGCCATGTGCACCACTTCCGGGCGGGTGACGGGGACGTGTACGTGTCGCCACACCGTAGGAACGCGCAGGTCAGCGGTGTATGTGACGGGACACCACAGTCCTGCGCCGCGAGCGCCTGTACCACTCCCACGTCACCGAGTGGCGGGCCGCGCGCGATGCCGGCGCATTGGAGAACCTGGTCGACCGGCGCACGAGCCCGGCCCGTCCGAAGAAGTCCGCCGCCGAGGTCGAGAACGAGAAGCTCCGCCGGCAGGTGGAACGGCTGGAGAAGGAGCTCGCCCGGAACAAGGCCGCGCTGGAGGTCCTGGGAAAAGCGTCGGCGCTCTTGGAAATGATCTCCGAGAGCGCGGACTGACGCACGCCGCCGACCCCGTCGTGGACGAGGCTTTCACCGCCGTCGAACACGAACTGGGCACCACGGCCGCGTGCCGGCTCACCGGCCGCTCCCGGGCCACCCACTACCGCAGGCTGAAGCCGCTGCCCCCGCGCCGGCCTCGCCGGCCCCAGGTCCAGCCCTCCGCCCTGACAGCCGAAGAGCGCGATGCGGTCCTGGCGTTGATGAACAGCCCTGAGTACGCCGAACTGCCGCCCGCGCAGATCTGGGCCCGTGAGCTGGACACCGGGCGCTACCACTGCTCGGTCTCCACGATGTACCGGATCCTGCGCGAGCGCGGGCAGTCGGGCGAACGCCGCCGCCAGGCCGCCCACCCGGCCAAGACGGTGCCCGAGCTGGTCGCCGACGACCCCTCCCAGGTGTTCACCTGGGACATCACCAAAGCGGCCGGCCCCCGCAAGGGTGTCTGGTACCACGCCTACGTCATCATCGACATCTTCAGCCGCTACATCGTCGGCCACACCGTCGAGTCGGCCGAATCAGCCGAGCGGGCAAAGGAGCTGATCCGCGAGACCATCGCGCGCAACGGCATCGTCCCCGAGACCGTGCACGCCGACCGGGGCACCTCGATGACCTCCAAGAAAGTCTCCCAGCTGCTGATCGACCTCGGCGTCACCAGGAGCCACTTGCGCCCCAAGGTCTCCAACGACAACCCCTACAGCGAGGCCCAGTTCAAGACCACCAAGTACATGTCCGACTACCCGGAGCGGTTCGACTCCCTGGCCCACGCCCGCGAATGGTTCGACGCCTTCATCTCGTACTACAACCACGAGCACCGGCACTCGGGCGTCGGACTCCACACGCCCGCCAGCGTCCACTTCGGCACCGCCGAGGAGATCCCTGACCAGCGGGCCGTCACCCTCGCCGAGGCCTACGCGCGCCACCCCGAACGCTTCGGCCGCCGCCCCAGACCGCCCGAGATCCCGAAGACAGCGTGGATCAACGACCCTCCAAGCGCAGGGAACCCGCACCACAGACCTCATAGCGTCACGACCGTCTCACTGGACTTGAAATCTTCCGGCCTGCCGGCCGCGGCTCGATGCAACACCACAGCGTCGTTCCTGAACTCCTCCGGATACGGAGACCTACGCCCCACCAGGACACCTTTCCTCAGACCCTCAAGATCCATTGTCGAGCGTCCACACCAAAGGGGTCACCTCAGCGACTGCGCGCCCCCGGCGGACAGGGCGGGCAACCGCGCGCCTCCGGTACTGGCGCAGGGCTCCGAAAGGGCCGTCGAGCCGTCGTCGACCGTTCTGCAGGGATGACATCTGACCAGGTCAGGTGGCGTGCGTCAGGTAAGATGCGCCTCTTGGCTTATCGGATGGCTTCGGAGGATAGTGTGGGCGATTCGCCGGAGAAGAGCCCTTCGTCGATCGCGGAGGTGCGATTCACCTTCCTCAGTGGTGTCGAGGCTCTGCGGGGCGACCGGCGACTGCCTCTGGGGCCCCCTCAGCGCAGGGCGGTGCTGTGCGCGCTGGCGTTCCGGCGCCGCCAGTGGGTGTCCACCCAGAGCCTGCTCGCCGCCCTCTACGAGGACTCCGCACCGGCGAGTGGTGTCGGGGTGATCCAGACGCATGTGGCCGGACTGCGCCGAGTGCTGGAGCCGGAGCGAAGACCGAGGTCTGCCGGTACCGTGCTGCTGTCGGGACACGGCGGCTACCAGCTGCGCATCGAGGACGATCAGACGGACCTGGGCGAGTTCGAGCACATGGTGGCCGAGGGCAACCATGCACGCGAGCACTCCGAGTGGCAGAAGGCCGAGCAGCTCTACGACCGAGCACTGCGGCTGTACCGCGGCGAACCCCTGGCAGGTATACCCGGCCCGTATGCCGCCATGTGGCGCGCGACCTTGACCGAGCGCCGTCTGGCCGTCCTGGAGGACAGTCTCGATATCGAGATCGCGCTCGCCCGGCACGACTCCGTGATCGACCGGCTGAGGGTGCTGACGGCCGAGCACCCGTTGCGCGAACGCCCGCGTGCCCTCTTGATGCGCGCACTGCACCTGGCCGGCCGCCAGTCCGACGCACTGGAGGTCTACACACGGACCCGGCGGCTCCTGATCGACGAACTAGGGGTCGACCCAGGCCCCGAGCTGCGCGCCCTCCACAGCCGGATCCTGTCCGGGCCGCCATCCGGCATGTACGAGGAGGCGTCGCCCGTCACTGTCACCGCCATGGCTCCCGCTGTGCTTCCGCCGGCACCGAAGCCCTCCACCGAGGCCACTCCATTGGTGGAGCGAGAGGACCAGCTCGCCGCGATCGTGACGCTCGCCGAGCGAGCGGCAACGGCCGAGGGTGGCTTGGCCCTCGTGTCCGGCATCTACGGGCACGGCAAATCGCGTTTCCTCGATGAAGCCGCTCGCCTGGTACCGGCTGCGCGGCGGCTCAACCTGCCGAGGACTCCTTCCGTCGGGGACGTACCTCTCGGGCTGCTCAACGCGATTCTGGGCGGTCTCGGTCATAAAGCAGGTGACGATCTTGTGGATTCGTCCGCTCTTCAGGACCGCGTCACGGATCACCGGCTGGCAGAGCAAATGGCAGCCCTTCTGGTCGACAGTGCCGCAGGTGCCCCGTTGGTCCTCCTGGTGGACGATGTCCTGTGCATCGACGAGCGCTCGATGCAGATCCTCACGCTGGTGGCACAGCGGCTGCGTGCCACGCGCGTCCTCCTGGTGCTGGCGGTGGAGGACCGCCCCTGGGACCCGGAGGCGTACCGGCGGACTCTGGACCTGGGAAACGTCTCCTCGGCGACTCTGCACCTCGGCAGGCTCACCCGATCCGGGATCGCCGAGCTCGCGGCGGCTCGGGTGGACGCTCCTCACCTGCAGGAGTTCGCCCGGAGTGTCCATGAGGCGACAGCCGGTATCCCCAAGCTCGTCGTGGCGCTGATCGCGGACCTGTGTGCCCTGCCCGATGCCGACCTGCGGCGTGTGCCCGAGCACACCCCGGACGTCCGCTTCAAGCGGGCGATGGCGCTGATGCTGGACAACTACACGGACGACCGTGCCCTGTTGCTCCGAGCGATCGCGGTCCTGCACGAGTTTCAGCCGACGCCCCACGTACTCGCGGAGGTGTGCAAGGAGGCTGTGGCCGAGATTCAGGCCCGGTGCGAACGCCTGACGGCGATCGGCATCCTGTCCACGGCCGACCCCGCCCGCTTCCGGCACCCCCTGGTGCCCAACACCCTGCGCTGGCTCTGTTCGCCGGACGAGGACAGCCGGCTTCGGGTGGCAGCCGCGCGGTACTCCCTGAGCTCAGGGCACAGCGCCCGGCAGGCCGCCCGGTACCTGGACGCGCTGACGGGCACGCACTGGTCCTCCTGGACGACCGTCCTGGTGGACGCGGCCGACGAATGCCTTCGGCAGCACGCGGTCCGGGAGGCCCTCCACCACCTCCAGGCGGCGCTCCGCATCGCCGGCCACGACCAGCGCGCCGCCGTGCTCGTCCAGCTCGGTCAGCTGGAGCTGTGGGTCAACCCCACCGCTTCGCTGACCCATCTCCACGAGGCACTTGAGGAACAACGTGCCGCGCGGAGGGCACCGACCGCGCTGATCCCCCTGGCCTGGACGATGGCGTCCAACCGTCGCGGCGGAGCCGCCCTCACCCTCATGGACGAAGTGATCGCCGAAACCGAACCGCGCGATCCGGCCGCGGCGGAGGCCGCTCGTGCCTCTGCCTGGATGGTGGCCGCGCTGACCCCCGAAAGCTGGGCCGTACATATCGAGCGGCTACGTGCGGCGCGAGCGTCAGGGGACCGGGCCGACGACCTGGTGACGAACGCCGTCCTCACCTGGGAGGACACGTACCAGGTGCGGTACAGCGCCGCGGAAGCGATGTCCCGTTTCCCCGCGGAGTGCCACCAGGACGGTGCGTGGGAGAAACTGCCGCGCGAAGTGGTGGGCATTCTGACGCACATCGCGAAATGGGCCGGGCAGTTCGCTCTCGCCGGACAGCTGAGCGATCTCCACGAGGACCGCTACTTCGGGACGATGGACATCTACCGACGCATCATGCGTTCCGAGGTCCACATGCGGGGCGGCGACTACCGGCGGGCCCTCGAGACATGCGCCCCCGTGGCCGGACTGTCCCTGGAGCAGGTGCCGCGCCGCCCGGCCGCACTGGTCGCCCAGTACGCCCAGGCGCTCCTGGGTCTCGGCCAGGCGGACGAAGCCGAGAAGTGGCTCGACAGCGCGACGGAGCACGCCAACACCGAGACGTGGGAACTGCCGGTGGTGAAGTGGGTACGCGGCCTGCTCCACTCCGCGCGCGGGCAGGCACACCAGGCGGCAGCCTGTTTCGTCGACTGTGGTCGTCGCAACGCTGCCTGGGGTCTGCACAATCCCGGGTACCTCGCCTGGCGCAGCTCCGCCGCCATGGAACTACTCAAGACCGGTGAACGCGAGCGCGCCAGGGAGCTGGCGGCGGCCGAACTCGCGCTCGCACAGAGATGGGACACCGCCGTGTCGCTCGGTCGCGCCTGGCGGGCCGTCGCGCTGACGTCAGGTGACGACAGCACCCTGCCCCTGCTGGAACGGGCCGTCGGCCACCTGCGGGGCAGCGAGGCGGTGACCGAGCTGATCGCGGCCCTCATCGACCTGGCCCGTGCCCGCGCCGACCAGGACGACCACAGGCAAGCCCGCGAGCTCCTGCTGGAGGCTCGCGCGCTGTCCGAGCCCCGAGGGCTGGCCCTCTTCACCGCCGAGATCGACAGGATCCTGCGAGACCTGCCCCGTGTCGACTGAGTCACCCCACGTCGACACAGCGTTGTTCGGAGGACGTTGAGAGCGCGTTGAGAACGGGCTGCGAGAGTCCTCCCATGAACCTTGCGACATCGTCGGCCGAGACCACGGCCATGAGGGAGCGGTACGACGAGAGTCGTACAGCAGGGGTCGCTCATCGGTTCAGCCGCGTCGGCGGCGCTGCGCAGCCAGGTAGGCGGCGCTGCGGTCTCTCGCCAGCCGGTCGAGTGGGGCGGCGATGCCCTGCGGCAGGCGCAGCGGATCGAAACCGAGCTCCGAGGCGGGGACCTCCGCCCGTTCGAGGGTCAGGGTGCCCAGCGTCACCGACTGCTCCGAGGACCACAGACGGGTGGGGTCGTGGACCTCGTCCTGGGCGGCCGGAAGGTGGGCCACAAGGTCGAAGCGAGCAGGCAGTTCGGCGTGCAGCCCGGCACGGAGATAGTCCCGCGGCCGGCTGCGGGACTCCTCGGGGATCAGCGGCTGCGCCGCGCGGAGCGGCCGCCAGCTCAGCCGGGCCCACAGGGTCGTACCGGTCGGGTCCAGCAGACCGAACGCATGCACCGAGTGGTACGTCAGGCCCGTGAAACTCGCGGCAGGGCGGGCCTGCTGGGCCAGGTCGAGGGCGACGGCCGCCTCGGGGTGGCGGGCCACGTACGCGGGTACGGCCGTCGCCGGGTCCGGGGAGTTGGCGGCCCGGAGGAACTCGACCATGTCCGCGCCGGTGCGTGCGAAGAAGACCGGAAGAGTGAACATCACGAGGTCGAGGCCGCCGATCCGGGCGGCCATGCCGTGGTCCGACGGGTCCCCGTCGTGCCCGTGTGCGCCTCCGAGCGTGCTGGAGAAGCGGACCGTGGCAGGAGTGCTGGATACGGCGAAGATCTCAGCCGTACTCAGGGAGGCGGCGATCTCCGACGGAGTGAAGGCACCCGCCGCCCAGGCACCTCGGGTGTGCAGGAGACGGTCGCTCGGATCGGCGCCTGTCGCCGAGGCGACCTGGTCGGCGAGCCGGGCGCCGTCTTCGAAGGAATGACTGCTCATGGCGGTGACGGTAGGCGGCCCGGCCGGACGGGCGCATCGGTCACCGTATCGGTCGCATCTGACTGCGACATCCCCCTCGCTCGCGAGGGGAAGCACGTGTGGTGTACGGGGAAGAAGCGGGGAGCACGGAAGTGAATCTGTACGGACGGGATCGAGAGCGGCAGGAGCTCGACCGACTCCTGGAGGAGGCACGGCGGGGAAACGGATCGGCCCTCGTGCTCTGGGGAGATCCAGGCATCGGAAAGACGGCGTTGCTCGAGTGCGCCGCCGCCCGAGCGGCCGGCTTCACGGTCCTGGGTTGCCGGGGCAGCCGGATGGAGTCCAGACTGGCCTTCGCCGCCCTGCACGGGCTGCTGTGGCCACTGGTCGACCGGATCGGCACGCTTCCGAAGCCGCAGGCCGACGCGCTTCACGGGGCCCTGGGACACACCCAGCACGCGACCGACCAATTCCTGATCGGCGTGGCGACCCTCACCTTGCTCACCGAGCTCGCGGCTGAGGAACCCTTGCTGATCACCGTGGACGACACGGACCAGTTGGACGAGCCGACTGCGGCGTGCCTGGCCTTCGTCGCCCGACGGCTGGACACATCACGGGTGGCCATGCTGCTCGCCGCCCACAGCGATCCGGCGGCCGAAGGCCCCTGGGAGGGCCTGCGAGCGATCGGCCTGGCCCCGATCCGCGACGCCGACGCGAAGCGGCTGGTCCGCACCGAACATCCGACGGCACCCGAGGAAGCCGTGCGCCGTACCGTCGCGGCCGCCTGCGGAAACCCGCTGGCACTCCGGGAACTGCCGACCCTCACGGCCGGCCCGGGGGCGCGGCTTCCCGTCGGCCCCCTACTGCGCCGCGCCTTCGGAAGCCGCACCTCGGTACTCTCCCCCGGTGCGCGGTCTCTGATGCTCGTCGCGGCCGCGGAGGACCGCGGCGATCAGCACCTGGTGCGCGCCGCGGCTGCGACGCTCGGGGCCGGCGCGGCGGCCTGGGACGAGGTACTGCGGTCGGGGCTTCTCTCCCTCCAGGGCCCCTCGCTCCGGTTCAAGGCACCGCTGGTCGGAGCCGTCGTGTACGACGCGGCCTCCTTCGCCGAACGCCAGGCGGCCCACAGGGCCCTGGCCCAGGCACTCGAGCGGGACGCCACCGAGGAGGGACTGCGGGCCTGGCACCTGGCAGCGGCCACCGACGTGGCCGACGAAGCGGTGGCGGAACTGCTGGAACGCACCGCACGCCATGACGCGGCCTCCGGCGGCAACGCATCGGCCGTCCGAGCACTGCTCCGGGCCTCCGAGCTGTCGCCCGACCCCGTTGACGCGGCCCGCCGCCTGTCACTCGGGGCCCTCGCGGCCTGGGAGTGCGGGCAGGTGGCCAGGGCTCGGGATCTGCTGGACCAGGCGGGCCGGCTGGCGCCCACGCAGACAGTGGCGCAGGACAGCGGCGGTCTGAGCGGCCTCATCGAGTTCGCTCACGGCGACCAGGAAGTCGCGCACCGGCTGTTGCTGCGCGACGCGAGTTCGGTGCCGGACCGTACCAAGGCCATGGAACTGGCCTGCCTGGCGGTGCGGGCCGGCTGGGCCGCGGGATCCCCCGACCGGCAAGCCGCGGCTTTGCGCCGGTTGTCGGAGCTGACGTGCGGGGCGGACACGCCGGAGGCGAGCGTCCTGTCCGCTCTCGCTCCGTGGTGGAGCGAGGCCGAAGCGGTGCCGCCCTTCGCGGAGGATGTCACGGCTCCTCTCGGCACCGTGTCATGGCGGCTGATGCCACCCGCACCGCTCGCCGCGGCGTGGGGTGCCGAGCGGGCGGTCTCCGACGTGCTCGGCCGCAAACTGGAGGTGATGCGTCGTACGGACGCGACGAACGCCCTCGTCCTGACGGTGCCGCAGACAGCCACCCTGGACATCGTCACGGGTCGCTGGAGCCAGGCCCGCGCCAGCGCCACGGAGACGCTGCGGCTGGCCGAGGAGATAGGAGCCGACCACGCCGCCTCGCAGTGCCGCAACTCCCTGGGCTGGCTGGCCGCGCTGAGCGGTGACGAGGAGGAGGTCGCCGAACTCAGCGCTGTCACCCTGCGGCTGTCGGTGCCACGGCGCGTGCGTGCGCTGACCGCCGCCGCCTACTGGAACCAGGGCCAGGCCGCCCTGTTCGCCGGGCGCGCCGAGGAGGCGCTCGAACTCCTGGTCCGGCTGACCGAAACCGGTCATGACGCGGCCCACGGCACCTTCGCGCTGCTCGCCGCTGCCGACACGGTGGAAGCGGCCGTCCGGGCCGGTCGTCCAACGGTCGGCGAGGCCGCCGCCGAAATCCTCGGTTCCTGGGCCCGGCGCGCGGGCGTGCCCTGGGCCGTTGCTGCGGCGCACCGCAGCACGGCGTTGCTCAGCGGCGACCGGGCGGAGGAGTGTTTCGAGCGGGCGCTCCGCGTGCCCGGGGCCGCCGACCGGCCGTTCTGGCACTCCCGCACCCGTCTGCTCTACGGGGAGTGGCTGCGCCGGGCGAAACGGCGCACCGAGGCACGGCTGCATCTCGCCGAGGCCGCCGAGACCTTCGCCCGGCTCGGCGCCCAGCCGATGCTCGTACGGGCACGCAGTGAACTGGAGCTGACCGGGGCCCAGCCGAGGCCGGCCGGCGTGGCCGAGAAGTCCGTGCTGACACCTCAGGAGCTGCGGGTGGCCAAACTCGCCGCGGAGGGCCTCACCAACAAGGAGATCGCCTGCCACCTGCTGATCAGCCCCCGCACGGTGGGCCACCACCTGTCCAACGTGTTCCCGAAACTCGGGGTGGTGGCCCGCTCGGAGCTGGCCCGTGTGGACTTCGACAACGGGCTGCGGATGATCGCGTGAGGGCAGGAGCCATCGCCGCTCACCTGACGGATACGGTGACCGATGCCGGGACGCGCGCACCTGCCTAGCGTCGTCGGCATGAACGACGCAGCCTTCACCACCATCGTCGTCGGGGGCGGTTCCGCCGGAGCCGTCCTCGCGACACGTCTCACCGAGAGCCCCGACCGCCGCGTGCTCCTGCTGGAAGCCGGCCCCGCCTACGCACCGGACGCCTACCCCGCGGGGGTGGCCGACAGCGGCACGCTGGGCGGCTGGACCGGGCACGACTGGGGCTACCGGTCCGAGCCCGGGTTCATCGGCCACCCCGTCGACGCCTTCCGCGGCAAGGTCCTCGGCGGCAGCTCGGCCGTGAACGGCTCCGTCGCGGTGCGTTCCCTGCCCTCGGACTTCGCCCGCTGGTCGGAGCGCGGTCTCAAGGGATGGACCTACGGAGACATCCTGCCCGCGTTCAAGACGCTGGAGGCCACCGAAGCCGGCGACGACGAACTGCACGGCCGCTCGGGTCCGCTCCCCGTCTCCCAGCTCACGCGCAACGACCTCAGCACCATGCAGCGCGCCTTCGTCGACGCTGCGCTGGCCGACGGCATCCGGCCCACCGACGACTTCAACGGCGCCGACCCGCACGGCGTGGGACCGTACCCGATGAACGTGCGCGAAGGCGTGCGCGTGAACACCGGCATGGCCTACCTGACCGAGGAAGTCCGTTCCCGGACCAACCTGACGATCCGTGCCGGTGTCCTCGTCGACCGCGTGCTCTTCGACGACGGGAGGGCGACGGGCGTACTCCTCGCCGACGGCACCGAGCTGCGCGCCGCCGAGGTGATCCTCAGCGCGGGCGCCTACGGCAGCGCGGCGATCCTGCTGCGATCCGGCATAGGTCCGGCAGACGACCTGCGCGCGCTGGACATCCCGTTGATCGCCGATCTCCCGGTGGGCCTGAACCTCCAGGACCACCCCTTCTACTACAACGCCTACGCCGCCGATCCCGACCTGATCGGCGAGCAGACACCTGTGATCGGCGCCAAGTCGTGGACGGCCAGCTCGACCGCAGCCGAAGGCGAACTGGATCTCCACATCACCGCCACCCACCTGTTCGACCACTCCACGAGCCCGACCGGCGTCGGCTTCGTGCTCGCCGTCGCCCTGGTCCGCCCCCATTCCCGTGGCACCCTCACCCTGGTCAGCAGGGATCCGGCGGAGGCCCCCAGGATCGACCTCAACTTCCTCGCCGAACCGGAGGACCGCCGCCGGCTCCTCGAAGGCGTCAAGCTCGCCCGCCGGCTCGGGGCCACCGAACCTCTGGCCGGGCTGGTCAAGCGTGAGCTCAACCCGGGCCCTCAGGCGAAGGACGACACCGAGATCCTGGCCTCCGTACTGACCACCCTGGACACGTACCACCACCCGACGTCCACGGCTCCGATGGGAGGCGAGGGCGACCCGGCGGCCGTCACTGACCGGCTCGGCGCGGTGCGCGGAGTGCCCGGCCTGCGGGTGGTCGACGCATCGATCTTCCCCGACGTCCCCTCCGCCGCCACGAACCTCACGGTCATCGCCGCGGCGGAGCACATCGCCCGTCAGATCTGAGCCGACGCCGCAACGGCCGTTCCGCTGGCGTGGCCGGCCGTAGTCGGGTCTCCGACCGGGTCCGGCCACCGCAGGCCGAGCGACGGATCACGTGACGGATGCGGCGCGCGCCCCGCACGGACCCAGTGGTGCCGTGCCGCCCGGGCAGGTCCGGCCGACGGCTCCCTGACCCGGTCCGACAGGCATACCTGAAACAAGAGGACAGCAATGAGCACCAACGAGTTCGACAACATCGTCGTGGGCGCCGGTTCGGCTGGCGCGGTGATCGCACGGCGCCTGGTGGACGCGGGCCGCAGGGTCCTCCTCCTGGAGGCGGGCCCCGTGGACGACACCGAGGCCATCCACGACCCCACCGGCTCGATCCAGCTGTGGAACAGCGCCTGGGACTGGGCTTTCCAGACCGAGCCGCAGACCTACGCGGACGGCCGCCGGCTCCCCTGGCCGCGTGGCAAGGGA
Source organism: Streptomyces sp. NPDC058872 (assembly GCF_042743065.1). Lineage (NCBI taxonomy): Bacteria > Bacillati > Actinomycetota > Actinomycetes > Kitasatosporales > Streptomycetaceae > Streptomyces > Streptomyces sp. NPDC058872. The sequence goes on along the minus strand of NZ_JBHYMK010000020.1, from coordinate 70,359 downwards.
CTGGGCGGTTCCAGTTCGTTCAACGGCATGATCTACGTCCGGGGCGCCGCGGCGGACTACGACTCCTGGGCGTACCAGGGCGCGGCGGGCTGGTCCTGGCAGGACGTCGAGCCCTACTTCCGCCGTCTGGAGGCCTTCGAGGGAGGTGCGGCAGGAGGACGCGGAACGGACGGACCGCTACACGTCCAGCGCAACCCCGGGCCCGACGCACTGGTGCGGTCCTGGGTCGAGGCGGCCCAGCAGTACGGCCTGCCGTTCAACGACAGCTACAACAGCGGCGACCAGTACGGAGTGAGCTACACCGAGCACACCATCAAGCACCACCGCCGCCAGTCGACGTGGGTAGCCTACGGCCGCCCGGTGCAGGACAGTCCCCTGCTCACCGTGACCACCGGCGCCCTCGTGACCCGCATCGTGTTCGACGGTGACCGCGCGACCGGCATCGCCTACGTCGTCGAAGGCCAGGAGCGCATCGCCCGGGCCGTGGACGACGTGGTCCTCTCCGGCGGCGTCTTCGGCACCCCTCAGCTGCTGATGCTGTCGGGCATCGGCCCCGCCGACCACCTGCGTGACCTCGGTCTGCGGGTGCGGGACGACCTGCCGGGGGTGGGTCAGAACCTGCAGGACCACTGGTCGGCTCCGCTGGTCTGGAAGTCCAGGCAGCCGCTGCCGGCATGGTCGGCACAGGGCCTGGAGGCCCACTACTTCGCCTCGACCCGTCCGGGCCTGCCTGCGCCCGACATCCAGCCGCTCTTCCTGTCGTTCGCCTACCCCGTACCCGGAGCCGACCTGCCGGAGCACGGCTTCTCCGCCGTGGGCCAGCTGCTGCACCCGCACAGCCGCGGCGAGGTACGGCTGCGCTCCACCGACCCGACGGCCCCGCTGGTCCTCGACCCGAAGGTGTTCTCCGATCCGCGCGATCTGGAGACGCTGGTCGACAACCTCGAAATGCTCCGCGACATCGCCGCACAGGGCGCGCTCAAGGAATGGAACGACGGCGAGGTGCTGCCCGGTCCCGGGACGGCGACCCGTGCCCAGCTGCGCGACCACGTCCGTGCCACGGTCGTCTCCGGGCACCACCAGATCGGCACCGCCCGGATGGGTCTGGACTCCCTGTCCGTCGTCGACCCGGAACTGCGGGTCCACGGCGTGCAGAACCTCCGCGTCGCCGACGCCTCCGTCATGCCGCACGAGCCCAGCGGGAACACCAACGCCCCCAGCATCATGATCGGCGAGAAGGCCGCCGACCTGGTGCTCGGCCGCTCCGCGCGCTAGTCGATCACAGCAGGGGTGGTGCGGCCCCGCGCTGCCTCACCGCCCCCTCACCACCCCTGCCGGTCTCTCCCGCGGTCCCCGGACTCACACCGGCACCGCACTCCTCAGCCTGAGAATGCGAGCACATCGCCATGCCCACCTCGGTCACCGCCGCCGTGTCCCGAAACGCCGGTTCGGAATTCCTCATCGAGGAACTGACGCTCGACGACCCGCGCCCGGACGAGATCCTGGTCCGCTACGAGGCCGTCGGAATCTGCCACACGGATCTGGAGGCGGCAGCAGGCCACCTTCCCACCCCGCACCCGGTCGTCCTGGGACATGAGGGTGCCGGCACCGTAGAGGCGGTCGGCGCGGCCGTGACCGGTTTCGCACCCGGCGACCGCGTCGTACTGAGCCTGGACTCGTGCGGCGCCTGCCGCAACTGCCTGGCCGGCCAGCCCGCCTACTGCGAGCAGCACATCCCGCTCAACTTCCACGCCCGCCGCCCGGACGGCACGGTCGGCCTGCGTGACGCGGCGGGCCGCCCCGTCCACGACCACTTCTTCGGCCAGTCCTCCTTCGCCTCGCACGGCCTGGCGCACCCCAGGAGTCTGGTCAGGATCGCCGACGACAGCCTGCCGCCGAGCACGCTGGCCCCGCTCGGCTGCGGGATCATCACCGGCGCAGGAGCGGTCCTCAACTCCCTCCAGGTCCGGGCCGCGAGCACGGTGGCGGTCTTCGGTCTCGGCACCGTCGGCCTGGCCGCCCTGATGGCCGCCGTCGCAGCGGGCGCCACCCGCGTCATCGCGGTCGACCGCAAGCCCGAACGACTCCTGCTCGCCAAGGAGCTGGGCGCCACCGACGTGGTGGACGCCGCGACCGCTGACGCCGCCCAGGCCGTCATGGACCTCACGAACGGCCGCGGGGTGGACTACAGCGTGGAGTCAACGGGTGTCATTCCCGTGATGAACACCGCCGTCGCGGTCCTCGCGCCGCTCGGCACAGCCGCCGTCCTGGGAGTGGCCGCCTTGGACGCCGACCTCAACGCGAACGCCTTCGAACTCCTCAAGGGCCGCACCGTCACGGGTTCCGTGATGGGCCACCAGGCCCCGGGCGTCCTCATCCCCCGCCTGCTGGATCTGCACCGCCAGGGCCGCTTCCCCTTGGACCGCCTCATCAGCACCTACCCGCTGGCCGAGATCAACCAGGCCGTCGCCGACGTCCAGGCCGGCATTGCGGTCAAAGCCGTCCTCACCCACCACGCGTAGCCGTCACCCGGCACACCACAACGCATGAACGATCGCACGCCGTCCCGCTCCAATCCAGCGGATTCCCCCAGTGTCAGAAGGCCCCATACGCATGCCCAGCTCCCCGTTCAAGCGCTCAGCCGTCGACCGTTCGCTGCCGCCAGAGGCGCTGGGCGGTGCTTACCAGCCGATCACCGAGACCGGCGATCCGGTGCTTCACCGGCGATGTGCCGACGTGGTGGAGTTCGGGACGCCGTATCTGGCCCGACTGCTGCGGGACATGTACTTCACGATGCACGCCGCTCACGGAGCCGGTCTGGCGGCCAACCAGGTGGGCGTCGACCTCAGGCTCTTCGTCTACGACTGCCCGGACGAGGAAGGCACTCGGCGTATCGGCCACGTCCTCAACCCCGAGCTCCGGCTCGTCGGTGACGTCTGGAGTACGCGTGGTGAAGGCTGCCTGTCCGTCCCCGGCGCCCAGCAGGAGCTGAGGCGCCTGACGGAGGCCACCGTGCACGGGCAGGACTGGGAGGGAAACGCCGTCACCGTCCATGGCACCGGCCTGCTGGCACGCTGCCTCCAGCACGAGACAGACCACACCAACGGCACCCTCTACCTCGACCGTCTCGGCGTCGAAGCCCGTACCAGAGCGCTGCACCAGATGCGCAGGAACCGCGCCCGCACCGTCGCCGAGCGCGACGAGCGAGCCCGGCTTCTGGCCGCCCGGACCCAGAGCCGGTGACGGCCGATCCCCACGCGCGAGGGCGGGTCCGCTCCGCCCGCAGGCGACCGTTCCCCACCTCCCGGGCTGCTCCTCGACACCACCGCGGAGCAGCCCCACCAGCGAATCCGGAAACCACCATGGCACGACCGTGCAAGACCGCCACCTTCCCGCCCGCAGCCTTCGCACGTGGCCTCGTCGCCGCTGTCGGGGCCGTGTCGGTACCTCTCCTGGCATTCGCTGCCGTCTACCTCGTCGCGGTATGGACGCCGTTCGGACAGCGGGCGGAGAACGCGCTGGTGGTCGGCTATGCCGACGGTGCGTGGATGGCCGACGCCTCCCAGTCCTGGGGGCCGCCGCCGCTGACCCAGGACCTGGAGACCATCGCCGTGGGCCTGACCGCGATCGCCTCCATCGCCCTCGCCCGGAGGCGTTGGCTCGCCGGCTGTACGGCGATCGTGACCGTCCTCGCCACCATCGCCGCGTCACAGGTGCTCAAGAACGTTCTCCTCATCCGCCCGGACCTCGTGGGGGCGGACGACAACCTCGTCGAGGTGAGCTTTCCGAGCGGCCACGTGGCACTCACCGCCGCCCTCGTCGCAGGTGTCGCGCTCGTCGCCCCGGAGCGCTGGCGGCCCGCCCTCGCCGCCGTCGGTGCCGCCTGGCTCGCGTTGACCGCCGGAGCGGTCCAGGCACTGTACTGGCACCGGCCGAGCGACGTGTTCGGCGCAACACTCCTGGCCTGCGCGGGCTACTGTGCCGCCCACCGCTTCCTGCGCCCCGGCAGCAGACCGAGCATGCCCCGGCCTTTGGCGTGGACAGCGCTCCTCCCGGCCGTGGCGGCCGCCGCGACAGGCGCCGGCCGCGAGGGGACCGTAGCGGGCCCGCTCGTGTTCGGCTCGGTCGCCTGGGTCTGCTCGGCCCTCCTGTGGATCGTCATCGCCCGCACCGAGGCGGCTCCGCCTCGGCACCCATGCCCCGCACCGCCACGGCGATGACAGCACGTCCGCGCGTTCCGCCGGACGCACCGCCCGTCCACAGCCTCCACACGACCGGGCCGATCGCGCTGACCCGGCGCACGGCCAACTCCGATGCGGCTCTTGCCGCACACACCCCATAAGGAATCACGTGAGCAAGCAGAAGCGGACTCGTCGCTCCGTCGCCCTCGCCGCCGCAGCCGCCGTCGTGGCGGCCGCCTCCGTGGCCTCCCTGCCCCTCGCATTCGCGGACGCGGATTCCGACGCGGACCTCGGCGCGGACAGGGCGGCGCCCAAGCCCACCGTCGTCCTGGTTCACGGGGCCTTCGCCGACGCCTCGGGCTGGAACGGCACCGCCGCCAGACTGCGCGACCAGGGCTTCACGGTACGGGCGGTGGCCAACCCCCTGCGGGGCCCGGACTACGACGCGGCCTACCTGCAGAGCCAGCTCCAGAGCGTCAAGGGCCCCAAGATCCTTGTCGGCCATTCGTACGGCGGCGCCGTCATCACCAACGCGGCCACCGCCATCCCCGACGTCAAGGCACTCGTGTACATCGCCGCGTTCATCCCGGAGAAAGGCGAGTCGCTCGGCGGGCTGATGGAGCAGCATCCCGACACGGGGGTCCCGCCCCTGCCCACGGCGCCCTTCCCGTTCACCCGGCCCGACGGCACCAACGCCACCGAGGTCATGCTCGATCCCGCCAGGTTCCACGCCGCCTTCGCGGCCGACGTCCCGGCCGCGACATCCGCTCTGATGGCCGCCTCCCAGCGGCCGATCGCGGCGGAGGCTTTCGGTCAGCCGCTCAAGAACGCGGCGTGGAAGGGCATCCCGTCGTGGGCTCTGGTCGCCAGGAACGACCAGGCGATCGGCCCGTCTCTGGAACGCTTCATGGCCAAGCGTGCCGGCGCCCGTATCACCGAGGTCAACGGCTCGCACGCCGTCATGGTCAGCCGCCCCGACGCGGTCACGAACCTCGTCAAGCAGGCGTACCGAGCCACTCGCTGACACCGCCGCACCGCCACCGGCCAGCTCTTCTCTTCCGAACGGGCCCCCGCCGATCAGCGCAGGGCCCGCTCCCACCTCCAGGCACCACCGATCGGATCACCTCAATGCCCGTCAAGACGTTCCTCGCCATCTCCGGCAGCCTCCGCCGGTCCTCCCACAACACCGGCCTTCTGCGCGCCCTGCAGGCACTCGCACCGACCGGCGTCACCATCGACCTCTACCAGGGCCTGGACACCCTCCCCTTCTTCACCCAGGACCTAGAGAACGGGGCGGGACCGGCCGCCGTCGCAGATCTGCGCCGACGCGTACGCGAGGCGGACGGCGTCATCATCGCCACGCCCGAGTACAACTCCGCCATCCCCGGTGTGCTCATGAACGCCCTCGACTGGCTCTCCCGTCCCGCCGACGGCGACCCGGTACTGCGCGAGAAGCCGACCGCCATCCTCGGCGCCTCCCCATCCCAGTTCGGCACCGCCCGTGGCCAGCTGGTCCTGCGCCAGATCCTCCACCGCATCCAGACTCCTGTCGTCGCCCATCCCGAGGTCACCGTCTTCCAGTCCCACCAGCGCTTCGCCGCCGACGGCACCTTCGCCGGGGACGACTTCACCGAGAGCCTCCTGAAGGCTCTGCTGGCGGAGCTGGTTCTGCTGACCGAGCGCAAGTCCCTGGCCGGCATCGCCTGACCCGCACCGTCGCCGGCCCCGCCCTGGCGGGGCCGGCCTGGGCACCCCACCGAGGTCCCCCCGGTCGTCATGACCGATACCGTGACCGATTTCGCGAGGCAGACACCGCCGTAATGTCGAAGCAGTCGGGGTTGTCGACCGACGAGCAGCTCTACTCGCCGAGCTCGTGGGACCCCCGCCCCGCGCTGACGGGACCTCATCGCCCACCGGAACCGCCCGCACGCTCCCCCACGCCAGAGCCTGCACCTCACACATGCAAGGACCCATCACCATGCAGCACGCCCGCAACTTCATCGACGGCCAGTGGGTCGACTCGGCCAAGCAGACCGAGTCCCTGAACCCCTCCACCGGCACGGTCCTCGGCACCTTCGCCGACGCAGGAGCGGAGGAGGCGACAGCAGCGATCGCCGCCGCGCGTCGTGCCTTCGACACCACCGGCTGGTCGCGTGACCGCAACCTGCGCGCCCGGGCGCTCTTCGAGATGGCCGACCGCTTGGCCGAGCGCCGTGACGAGTTCGTCACGATGCTCGCCCGTGAGAACGGCAAGATCCTCGAAGAGGCCGCCTTCGAGATCGATCTCACGATCCCCAAGCTCCGCTACTACGCCGCGCTCGCCCTGAGCGACCACGGCAGCTCGGCCGAGGTCCGTCCAGGCCTCTACTCCATGACGCTCCGCGAGGGCGCGGGGGTCGCCGCCGTCATCGCCCCCTGGAACTCCCCCGTCGTCCTGGCCGTCCGCTCCTTCGCCCCTGCCCTGGCCGCCGGCTGTACCGTGGTCATGAAGCTTCCGGGCCAGACCGGTCTCGTCAACGGTCTGCTCAGCGAACTCGTCGCGCAGACCGAGAGCCTCCCGGCGGGCGTGGTGAACATCTTCACCGAGTCGGGCAACGACGGTGCGCCACTGCTGATCAGCTCGCCGGATGTGGACGTCATCAGTTACACCGGCTCCACCGTGGTGGGCCGCCTCATCGCCGCGAACGCCGCGCCCACCCTCAAGGCGCTCTCCCTGGAACTCGGCGGCAAGAGCCCGATGATCGTCTTCGACGACGCGGACCTGGACGCCGCCGTCCCGGTCCTCACGAAGGCCATCACCACCTTCACCGGCCAGTTCTGCATGACCGGCAGTCGCATACTGGTCCAGAGCGGCATCGCGGACGAGCTCCGGCGCCGCATGGTCGCCTCGCTGCAGGCCGTGAAGGTCGGCCCCGGAGACGATCCGGCCAGCGAGATGGGCCCGCTCATCGACGAGCACAATGCCCGGCGCGTCGAGGGCGTCGTGGCCGACGCTGCCGCGTACGCCAAGGTCCTCGTACACGGCCGACGCGACGGAGCGTTCCTTTCGCCCTCTCTGGTCGAGGTCGCCGACCTGAACGCCCCGATCGTGCAGCAGGAGGTGTTCGGACCCGTCGCCACCTTCGAGGTGTTCGACACCGAGGCGGAGGCCGTCACCCGGGCCAACGCCACCGAGTTCGGCCTGGCCGCCTCGATCTGGACCCGCGACGTCGACCGTCCGCTGCGTGTGGGACGCGAGATCGAGGCCGGGACGGTGTGGACCAACACCTGGGCGATCGTTCACGACATGTTCGAGGAGGGCGGCTTCAAGCAGTCCGGTGTGGGCCGCCTGAACGGAGTGCGCGGCCTGGAGGAGTTCCAGGAGACCAAGCACTACGTCCACGCCGCACCCCGCGCCTGAACAACGGCTGTGGCCCCGCCATCACATCCCATCAGGAGCCCCGTGAACGCCCCCGCCGAGAGCACGGTCCTCAGTTCACGCGGAGACATGGCCCTGATCGCCGCCCGGATCGTCGAGCACGGCCACGAGGAAGCGTTTCAGCGGTGGGCACAGGACGTCCTGGCAGCAGCAGCCACCATTCCCGGCAACCTGGGCGGCGGCCTCTTCCGCCCGGTGGATATCAGCGGCTCCTGGCTCGTCGTCCACCGTTTCCGGGACCGCGAAGCGCTGGAGCGCTGGCTCAAGTCTCCGGTGAGAGAAAAGCTGTTCACACACCAGGAGCATCACCACGAGGTCGCCCGCCGGGAACTGGCCGGCCTTGAGGCCTGGTTCGCCGAACCCGGCGGGACGGCGCCTCCTCCGCCCCGGTGGAAGACGGCGGTGAGCTCCGCCATCGGAATCTTCCCGATCTCCCTGCTGGGCAGCGTGTACCTCGCCCCCTTCTTGACGGTGCTGCCGCAGGTGGCACGAACCGCCGTCTTCGCCCTGCTGTTCAGCGTGCTGATGACCTACGTGGCCATGCCCGCCGTCACCCGCGTGCTACGCCGCTGGCTCAACCCCGACACCCCGCCTCGTCCCGTACCGAAGGAACGCCTCTCATGACCACAGCCATCATCGGCACCGGCAACATCGGCGGCCGACTGGCCGCGAACCTCGTCCAGGGCGGCGAAGACGTCCTGATCGCTGGCAGCGACCTCAAGGCCGCGCAGTCCCTCGCCACTTCGCTGGGCAGCCACGCCACGCCGCTGACGGTAGAGCAGGTGATGGAGCAAGCAGACGTGATCGTCTTCGCCGTCTGGCTGGACACGATCAAGGAGTTCATCACCCGGTACGGCGGCAAAATGTCCGGCAAGATCCTGGTCGACCCGTCCAACCCGATCGCACCAGACGGTGCCGGCGGCTTCGTCAGGACCATCGGAGCCGGAGAATCCTCCGGCCAGCTCCTGGCAGACCTCCTCCCAGAAGGCGCCAAGCTCGTCAAGGCGTTCGGCACCCTCTCGGCCGGAAGCCTGACCTCCGCCTCCCGCAGGGCGCCCGAACGCGCAGTCGGCTTCTACGCGACCGATGACGACACAGCCGGCCGGGTGGTGGCCGAACTGATCACGGCCGCGGGCTTCGACCCCGTCAAGGTCGGGGGCATCGACGAGTCGATCCGCATCGAGGTCTTCGGCGACCTCCACGAGTACGGGGCGCTCGGGAAGGCGGTGACCCGCGACGAAGCGTGCGCAGCCCTGTGACGCCGACCACCTCGGCTCAACCCGGCAACCCCTCGATCTGAAAGAGCAAGCACATGACAGAGCCAAGGCCCCTCACCGCCACGGACCGGTTCGAGATCTTCGAACAGCTCACACTCCACCAGCGCTGCATCGACAACGACGCGAGCCGCGAATCCGCCGACAAGTACGTGGACCTGTACTGGCCCGAGGCCACCTTCACCGTTCACGACCTGCGCAGCCAGACCTTCACTGGCCGCGACGAGCTGAAGAACCTCTACGACTACGCGCACAGCGTGTTCCCGCTGGAGAAGTGGTTCCACGAGGTCGGATGGTTCGAGATCACCGGCGCGGGGGACGTCGCCACCGTGTCATGGCGCTGGCGCGTCAACTGGAAGCAGGACGGCGAAGGGGTGGTGTCGAGCGGCACTTACCAGGATCGCTTCGAGCGCCGGGACGGCGTGTGGAAGGTGATCGAGCGCGTCTCGGACATCGACCCGAACTGGCCCGCAGCACTTTTCCAGCCGTACGTCGACCGCCAGAACGAGCTGTTCAGGGCGTCCTGACCGCCTACGAGACCCGAGGCCGCGGCGGTAAGACGGCCGCGGCCTTTCTCAGCCCCCGGCGCCGCGCGCCGGTGCACCCGTCGAAGTATGGGAACCGAACCGAACCGAACGCCCGGGCGCCGTTGCGGCATACGGAGTCGGCAAGCGCACTACGCGCTGGATCTGGCACATGTCTCCAGGACAGTCCCGACGCGAAGCAGCCGCGTGAAGCGACTCCGCAATAGCCCGCGTGAAGGGCTCGGTCTCTCCAAGCGCACACCTACGGCTGATGGGCGTCCCCGAACCGCGAGCTGACGGTCTCGGGCTCTGAGGCGGCCTCACCGGAGACCCAACCTGGCTTCACGGAACGTCACTACCGAGAGACGGATGGGGCTCCGGTGCCCAACAGCTCGAACCCGTGCTCCAGCCGCTTCAAAATCCCCATCCGTCACACAGGCAAGAGCTCCGCCCAGCAGCCGCCGAGCAGAGGTGACGGCCCATCAGAACGTACGCCGTTCGTGCGTCAAACGTGCGTCACGTGCGTCGAATATGCGTCAAGATATCGCACCTAACGCACGTAACGCCCATAACGCACACTCGGAGAAACCCCAGGTCGGCGGTCCTTTTCGGCGGGCTCAAGGATCGCGACGCACTCTACGTGCTGGGTCATCGGAAAGAGGTCGGCTTCCGACGGCGCGCTCGAACTTGAGCGTGCTCAGGCAGAGTCAGACTCACGCCTTGCGCTCATCCGCTCAGCGCCAGGCTCCCGCCCTGCCCCCGCAGGAAGTCACTCAACGTGCCCATGACAGCGCCTTCAGTGGCATGACGCCCCGTGCCACCAGGCCCGCCACAACGGCACTTCCTGGGGAGAATCTGGGGAGTATCGAGGGCCCTGGGGAGCGCGTGGGGAGAACCGGCCGCGTAACGCCGCACGATCCCGAAAGACGCTGAAAGACTCATCCGCGCAGATCAGGGGCGAGTACAGCTGCATCCATACAGGCCAGCGCCGCCAGGTAGACAACTTCATGACGTACGTGCCGAGATCGTCGGCCTCGACGATCCCCGGGAGCGATCCCCCCTCCCGCAGGGGCGTGACATAGCGGGTCGCTACGACCTCTTCCAACACGTTCCCGGACCACCCGTCTCTTCGACCTTGCCTGAGCCGGCTTGCCTGAGCCGGCTTGCCTGAGGCCAGCATAGTAACGGAGGGTGACCGTCGAATGCCGTTCGCGTCCCGGAGGGCGTGACGCCCCTAGGCTTGTGGGCGTGACGGAAGCGCTCCCCGAGGCGGTGCAACCCTTCGACGGCCGGTGGTGTTTACGCCAGTGATGGACGACATCCCACCTCCGCTGACCGAGCTGCTCGCCGCAGATCTCGACCGTGGGTTCGCAGAGCTCGTGCGCACCCACGGCGGCGCCGTGTACGCGGTGCTGCTGCGGCTGTCCGGCGCGCCGCGCGACGTGGAGGACCTCGTGCAGGACACCTTCCTGCGGGCCTACACGGCGCTCCGCGACTACACGCCAGACCGACGGCTCGCCCTGCAGCCGCGGGCCTGGCTGCTCGCGATCGGCACCAACGTGTGGCGGAACCACGTGCGCACGCTGACCAGGCGGCCGGCCGCCGAGGACGGGGTGGACGTCCAGGAACTGCCGCTCGCGGACGGGCGCCCCGGCCCCGAGCGGCGTGCCGAGCACGCCTTCGAGAGGGAGAGACTGGTGGCCGCCCTCGCCGAACTGCCCGAGCACCACCGGCTTCCGGTGGTCCTGCGACACGTCGGCGAGCTGAGCTACGCGGAGGTCGCGGAGCTGCTGGACTGTCCGGTCGGCACCGTGAAGGCACAGGTGTCACGAGGTCTCGCCGCGCTGCGCGGCAAGCCCCAACTGGCGGAAGAGGAGGTGATCGGATGAGCCGGCTCCACTCCGGATCCGACGACGAGCCGGACAGACGGAACGGTACGGCCAGACCCCAGGTGTCCTCAGTGAAGATCGCGGACATCTCGCCGCCGGGCGTCGACGACCTGCGCGTGCCGATGCCGGCGGACCTGGCGATCCGCATCCTGGAGCGCGCTGGTGTCGCCGAGCGCGAGTACGACCGGTATGCCGTGGTCGAGGGCCCGGTCGCCGCCCTGTTCGTGGCCTACGGCAGGGGCGCGGTCACCGGCTGCGCGCCGGTCGACTGGTTCGCACGCCCGGATGCCTTCGAGGAGGCTCATCTGCGCCGTACGGGCCGTACGGCTCTGCCGACCGCCAAGCCGCTGCCCGGCGTCACCGGGGCGCTGCGCACCGGCCGCGACCGGATGTTGCGCTACGACTACGGTGACTTGACGGAGGCCGAACGGAAAGTCCTGGAGGCGGTGCGAGCCATTCCGCGCGGCCAGCTCCGGCCGGCCGGGTGGCTGGCGAAGGAGGCGGGGCTGCCCGAGTTCACCGCGGTGGAGATACTGCGGGCGGTGCGGGCCACCCCGGCCCCGGTGCTGATTCCGGTCCACCGGCTCAGTGACGAGGACGGGAGGCCCGTCGACTGCGGACTGCCACCGGATCTGGTGGATCGGCTGTGGGCCCATGAGGGCATCGACGCGGATCGCCTCGACCGGTTCTCCGCCGAGGGCACCCAATACCTGGGCAGCGACACCACCCGGATCTTCTGCTATCCGACCTGCGCGCACGCGCGCCGCATCACCGACCGGCACCGGGTGCCGTTCGGTTCGGTGGACGCGGCCCGCGCTGCCGGCTACCGGGCCTGCTTCAGCTGTCGCCCCGTGGTGGCCTGAGCCGGGCACGGGGAAACGCGGTGAACTCCGGTGCGTCCTGGGACGGCACCGGAGGGCAAGGGGCGGACGAAGATCCAAAAAGGCTCCTGGCTCGGGTTCCCGGTTTCTTGGGTTCCCGGGGGCGGCTCAGGAGGGCCGCCCCCGGGAGGGTCGCTCACGTCCCGGCGTCGAGTTCCGGGGACACCGGAAGATGGCCGAGTTCCACCGGCGCGTCCACCGGACCTCGTACCACCGCGGTCACGGTGTCGCCCGAGCGGACGGCCGGAACGCGGCGGCTCAACCGGGCGAGGGAGACGGTCTGTTCGTGCCACGGGCACACGAGCCGCCGCCCGGTCGCGTCGACCGAGGCGAGGTTGAGCGGGCCGCCCCGGTGCGGGCAGGAGGCCGGCAGCACCGCCCCGCCCGCCTCGGTGCGGATGTAGACATAGGGCAGGCCCGCGACGCGGACGCAGTTCTCCGCGCCGCTGACCTTGAACGTCACGACAGGCATGCGCGGTGGTCCCCGACCGAGAAGATCTGGTACACGCACTCGTCGGACTCGATGATCGCGCCGTGCAGACGGTTGCTCTGGATCACGGTGCCCTCACCGGCTTCCAGGATCCGGTACGAGTTGAAGCCGCTGACGAACCTCATCGTGCCGCTCACGATGTGGCAGAGCTCGTCGCCCTCGTGGCTGTGGGTGTTGGACAGTTCGCCGTACGGCTCCACGATGTCGGCGACCGGCGGCGTCACCCGGCCCTCCTGGATCGCCGCGTACACCGGGTCGTGTAGCTCCTTGTAACGGTCGGCGTCGTCCATCCACGCGATCTGCGTGGCGAAGTCTTCGTCCGCGATGGCGCTGAGGAGCCGGAACTCCTCGATGCCGCGCACGATCTCCGGGATGATCTGCTCCCCGTGACGCTCGATCAGCGGCTTCACCAGCTTGTCCAGTGCCATGCGGCCGTGGTGCTGGTCGATGTGGACGTGCTCGGTGAAGTACCGGACGTCCGCGGCACCGTCGAAGACGTCCGTCAGGAGGCCCTCCGCACGCCGGCAGAAATCGACGAGGGTGCTTTCCGTGTAGTAGAGCGCGCCGATGTAGCGGAAGAAATGTTCGTGGTTCTTTCCCAGGTAGTGGAAGTAGTTGTTCAACGCCAGGCTCGACACGAGGTAGTACTGCCAGTACCGGTGGACGTCGGAGCCGAGATCGACGGATTCGAGGGTGGCCTCGAAAAGGGTGCTGTGCTTCGTGTCGTGCACACCGTACCCGTACTCGTCGAGCAGGATCTTGAACCATTCCGACTGTTCGGGACCGTAATACCCAAGCACATTGCGCGCCATCGGGGAGGCCTCGGAGAGGAAGTCCGGGGCAAACTGGATCAGCCACATGCGGGCGGCCCGCTGCCGGTCCGAGGAATCGCGGATCGCCTTCTCGGCCGGGGACGCCTCGCCCTCGGCATAGACGTCCAGGTCCTCCAGGTAGGCCAGCAGGCGCTCGGTGGTCCACTCGCCGGACACCTCGACCTCCTCGTCGAGGAAACCGAAGGCGAAACGTTCCAGCGCGGGACGGATGAGCTCGCCGCGGGCGCGGTTGCCAGGGCTGTAGTAGTGGCGGAAGTCCTCGGACAGCTCGCCCAGGCCGGCCTTCGGGAAGAAGACGAGATCGGCCTCGTAGATGCTGGTGAGCAGGCGCTGCGCGGCCAGGCTGCTGTACTCCAGGATCCGGTCGCGGCCCGGCACCCGGTCGAAGTCCAGGTACGGGAGGACCTGCGGGCGCAACTGCCTGCGATAGGGGTTGTCGGAGTTCTCCCACTCCTCGTTGTCCGTGTACACCGGGTTGGCGGCGTAGGCCAGGATCGCCTCGCGCAGGGCGTCCCCGCTCAACTCGAACGGCTCGTACGGGACACGGGTGTGCGACATGTGCGGGACTGCCTTCCACTGATCGGTGGGGTTCGTGGAGCAAAGGGGCGGGGTCGGGATCGGTGCCCGTACCGGGGAGGGGCGGTCAGGCCAGGGAGAGACGGGTCTCGCTCCAGACGAGGTCGAGCTCGACCGTCGTGCCGGCCTCCGCCTCGACGGGCTCGGCGAGTGGGATCAGCGCCTGCATCCAGTGGGAGCCGATGTTCTCCGGCGAGTTGCGGAGCACGACACCGCCGCCGAGCTCCATCTCGAACCACACGACCAGGGCGTGCACGGTCCCGGATTCGCGCACCGGCAGGACGAGCTTGCGCTCGCCGGGGCCGAGTGGGTCCACGGCGAAGTCGAAGGAGACCAGCTCCGCCGGGTCGGAGAGCGTCCGGTGCGGCCAGGTGTGCAGCCGGATCGGGAAGTGGCCGGGGGTGGAGAAGGCGTTGAGCCGCGAGACGTCGAAGCCGCCCGCCCGGCTGACCCGGTTGAGGTTCACCGCGTTCTCGCTCTGCAGCAACATGCCGAGGAGGCGCGCCCGCTCCGGGAGCATGACCCCGTCGGTGGCGAGGAGTTCGCGGCGGGCGTGCCGGATCGTGGGAAGGATGCCTTCGCCGATGAGCCCGCAGTCCACGATCTCGGAGATCACCGCGTCCACCCGGCGGGGCAGCTCGCGGCCGACCACGAGCTCGTCGGAGCGGCAGGCGAGGATCGTGATCTGGTCGGCGAAGCCCTCGGCCGCGACGACCTGTCGGGCGACCTCGACCATCAGCGGGTTCGCCTCGCAGCTGTAGACGTGGGCGGCGCCGGCCCGTATCGCCATCATGGCGAGCAGGCCGGTGCCGGCGCCGATGTCGAGGACCGTGCCCCCCTGGGGCACGACCCGCTCCAGTGCGGTGGCGAGGGCGTCGTTGCGCTCGTGGTCGTTGAGCATGGCGAAGTGCCAACGGGGCACCGCTTCGCGGGCGAACTCCCGGAAGGCCGGGATCTCCATCGACAGGCCGTCCGGCTCGGCCAGGACCCTCTCGGTCGCCTCGGCGACCCGGCTCAACTCCTGGGCCCTGGCACGCAGTCCCGCCAGGACCACGCGGGCCTCTCCCTCGTCCGTCAGGCTTGTGACACTCGTCAATTGGGGCATGTCGCTTCGCAGACTCCTGGTAGGAATGGCTTTTCTGACACGCTTGCGAGAGCACCGGGGCGGGAGTCTGCTTCAGTGATCTGATCCAGGACCGCGCCCGGCTGAAATTGAGTCACCGGTATCGAATGAATTTCGCGAGAACAAAAAGAGAAGGCCGGAGGTCGCGCATATTCCGATACATTATTCGCTCTCCGGCCCTTCGATTAGAGCATCGCCCCCGTCGGGGCGGCAAGCACGCTCCGAAGGAGCGGTACTTACAGGGGGGTGGAGGCCGTCGCATTTCGCTCCACCCTGAGCGCGGCGGCCGTCATCGCCAGGGTGGTGTGCCGGTACCAGGCAACCCAGGTGCGCACCTGATGGCTGCTCAACCCCGCCCGGGTGTCCGCCTCGTGGACGGCGAGCCCGGCCGCGGCGCCCGCGGTGGCCATGGCCCGGGCGGCCGGCAGGTCGGGGGTCGTGGCCGGCGCGTGCAGCAGGAAGCGCGAAACATGCCCCGAGGGCAGACGACGGGCCAGCAGGGTCAGCCGGAATCCCGGCGCCGGATGCCCGTACACGGAGCCGAGGCCCCGCCCGAGCAGCTGCCAGGTCGCCTCTCGGCCCGCGTCCCCCCGTGGGGTCACCGGGTCCGGCTCCGCGGCCGACGGGTGCGGCAGTTGGGGAAGTTCGACGCAGAACGGCAGTCTCAGGTGGCACATCCACCGGCGTAACCGGGGGTCGGCGAAGTCGGGGCCGCCGAAGACCGCGCCGACGGGCACCCCGCCCTCGAGCGCGCGCTCCAGCATCTCCCGCCCCAGATCGGCCATGTTCCGGGGCCGCACCCGCTCCGGCGGCACGCCCGCCCGGGCACAGCGCCGCGGGTCGGAGACCCACTGGGGCGGCAGGTGCAGTTCCCGGTCGATCAGCGCGCCCCTGTCCCGGGACACGTAACAGAGCAGCGCCGCAACCTGGGTGTGGCGGTCTCGTCCGGCAACACGGGAGACGGCCTGGGGCGACGCGGGGGACGGGGCCGGGGCCCTTGGCGGGGCCGTTGCGGGTGCCGGCGAGGCGGGGGCCACCGCCACCGCGCCCGTGCCGGCTCGCGCCGTCTCGTGCCGGCGCAGCACCAGACAGGGGTTCGATGCTCCGAGCAGGGGGACGACATGCTCCCGGACGCTGTCGCGGAGCCGGTCGGCGTCCCACACCGCGCGCGTGAGGAGCCGTTGTGTGCTCCAGGCGCTGTCGGCGCCCGCCTGAGCGGCGATCTCGGCGGCGCTGCCCCGGGTGGGGTCGGCGAGGAGGGCGCGAACGTAGGCGAGGGCGCGGTCCCTCGGCTCGGCACGGGTGAAGTGACCGCCGAGGAGTCTCAGCAAATCCGGGCGCGGCCCGGCGAGGTCGTCGGTGCGGGTGAGCGGGGGACGGGGGGTGACGACCATGAGCCTGTCTCCAATAGGTCTAGACCTGTAGGGCTCCGGCGTGAGACTAACCGAGACCGCGGCAGAGCGGAAAGCCTTGATCAGGTAAGGCGGTTGGGGTACGCGCGCGTGACGCGAGGGGGAGGCGTACCGCCACCGTGAAACCCCGTTCGCGGACTGCGAATCCCCTCCGCCTGCCCGCAACCGGACCGGCGCGGGCGGTGTTTCCCCTCTCATCCGGCTCGATGACGACATCCGACCGACCCGACGAACCGATGCGAGGCCCGAGATGAGCGAAACCACCCAGCTGAGCGCCATTCGGCTCGCCGAGGCGATCCGCAGGCGCGAGATCTCCCCGGTCGAGGCGGTCCAGGCGGCCCTGGACCGGATCGAGAAGACCAACCCCGCGGTCAACGCCTTCGTGACCGTCTGCGGCGAGCACGCCCTCGAACGGGCCGCGGCCGCCGAGCGCGCCGTCGTCGACGGCGCCGAACTCGGCCCGCTGCACGGCGTTCCGATCGGCGTGAAGGACCTGGACCCGGTGGCCGGGGTCCGGATGGCCCGCGGCTCCCTCGTCTTCGCCGAGGACGTGCCGCAGGAGACGATCAGCTGCGTCGAACGGCTCGAAGAGGCCGGCGCGATCGTCGTGGGCAAGACCAACACCCCCGAGTTCGGCTTCAAGGCCACCACCGACAGCGCCCTGTTCGGCCCGGCCTCCACGCCCTTCAACCGGGCCATGAACGCCGGTGGTTCGTCCGGCGGCAGCGCCGCCGCCGTCGCCGCCGGCATGGTCCCGCTCGCCCAGGGCTCGGACGCCGGGGGCTCCCTGCGCGTGCCCGCGGCCTTCTGCGGCGTCTTCACCCTGATGCCGACCTTCGGCCGGGTCCCCGTCCCCGCCAAGCCGAACGCGTTTCGCCGGTTCAACCCGATGGTCTGTTACGCGCCCCTCGCCAGGACCGTCGCCGACGCGGCCCTCGGCGTGGACCTGATGTCCGGAGCACACCCGTACGATCCGTACAGCTTCCCGTCCCCCGACAAGCTCGTCGACGAGCTCCACGGCGACCTGACCGGACTCCGTGTCGCCTACAGCCCCGACCTCGGCGGATACCCCGTCGAGCCGGAGGTCGAGGCGGTCGTACGGGCCGCGCTGCCCGCCCTGCGCGAGGCCGGCGCCCTCGTCGAGGAGGTCGACTTCCGGCTGCCCCTGCCGCACGCGGAACTCACCGCGATGTGGCGCCGCTACCTGTCCGTCGCCCACGCCGAGTCCGCCGCGATCTCCCGCGACAACGGCATCGACCTGCTCGGCGACTACGCGGGCTCCATCGACCAGGGGTACCTCGACTCGGTCGGCGTCGGCGACGCCCTGAGCGCCGTCGACTTCCGGCTCGCGGACCTTGACAGGACCCGCGTGCTGTACGCCTTCGAGGACCTCTTCGACCGGTACGACCTCGTGGTCAGCCCGGTGAACACGATCGCCGGAATCCCCAACTCCGCCGGGCGCGACACCGTCGGCCCCACAGTCGTCGAGGGCCAGTCGGTCGACCCGTACGTCGGCTGGTCCATGACCAGCCCGTACAACCTCTTCGGCAGCCCCGCCGCCTCGGTGCCCGTCGGCCGTGCCCGCAACGGCGTGCCCGTCGGCCTCCAGGTCGCCGCCCGCCGACGCGGCGACGGCCTCGTCGTCCGCGCAGCCGCCGCGCTGGAGAACCGGCTCCCCTGGGCCTCCGCCTACCAGGAGCTCGACCTCGACACCGGGCACGCCACCGGCTCCTGATTCGGACCGCCCGCCGGCCGGGCCGGTCGCAACCCGACCGGCCCGGTCGGTGTTCCCAGAGACGTACCGACCTCCCCGGCGGGGAGGGCAGAGGGGAGACACCGTGCAAGCCACCACCGCGGGACGAGCGGGAACGGGCGGCATCGCGCTGCTGGTCCTGCTGATCGGCCAGGCGATGGCCAACATCGACCTGGCGATCGTCAACCTCGCAGCGCCCGCCGTCAGCGCCGACCTCGACGTGAGCAGCTCCGAGCTCACGCTGATGGTCACGTCGTACGCGCTCTGCTCCGCCGTGCTCATCGCCCCCGCCGCCCGGCTCGGCGAGCGGCACGGCGTGCGCCGGGTGTACTTGTGGGGCCTCGCCCTGTTCACCCTCGCGTCGCTCGCCTGCGGTCTCGCCACCGGCTCCATCGCCCTCATAGCCGGGCGGTGCCTGCAAGGCGCGGCGACCTCCCTGATGACCACCCAGGTCCTGGTCGGCATCCACCGCTGGTTCACCGGGGCCACCCGCGCCCGCGCGCTCGGATGGAACGCCGTCACGCTGTCCGGCGGGGCCGCGCTGGGCCAGGTCCTCGGCGGGACGCTCGTCTCCGCCGACCTCTTCGGCACCGGCTGGCGGGCCGTCTTCCTGCTCAACGTACCCATCGGCGGTCTGGTCCTGCTGCTCGGCCTCGCGCTCCTCCCGGACGACCGGCCGATCGACGCGGAGGGCGGTGCGGGTGCTGGTGCACGTGCCGGCGGTGCCCGCGGCCAGAACGACGTCCCCGGAACCGTGCTGCTCGCCGCCGCCACCCTCGCCGTCCTCATCCCCCTCAGCGTGGACGGACCGGCCTGGCTCTGGATCCTGCTCGCCGCCGCCGTCCCGCTCGCGGCTCTCCTGGCACGCACCGAGCGGGGGGTCATCGCCCGCGGCGGCAAACCCGCGCTCGACCTTCGCCCGCTCAGCGCCCCGACCGTCCGCTGGGCCCTCAGCGCCTACGCCGGCACGACGCTGACCTACATCGCCATGCTCTACCTGCTCTCCCTCCACCTCCAGGAGCAGCTGAGACTCCCGGCCTGGCAGGCCGGCCTGGTGCCGCTCGGCTGGGTCCTCGCCTTCGGCCTCGCGGGACCGGTCCTGGGCCGTTCACCGCAGTCCGTCGCCCGTCTGCTCCCCGTCGTCGGCTGCGTCCTGCTCACCGCCGCGTACGGGCTCGCGCCCGTCGTCCCCACCGGGTCCGGCACCGGCATCTGGCCGCTCACCGCCGTCCTGTGCGTCGGCGGCTTCGGCCTCGGCCTGACCCACACCTCCCTGCTCAACCTGCTCACGGTCGCCGTCCCGCCGCGCTTCGCCGCGACGCTGAGCGGCACGGTAAACACCCTGTCCACGGTCGTCGGCGTCACCGGCGTCGCCCTGTTCGGCGCGGCCTACCCGTGGCTCGGTCGCAGTGACTGGGCCGGACCCACCACCGCCTGGGCCCTGACCTGCGCGGGACTCGCCCTGGTCAGCGCCCTCTGCGCGGTCGCGGCACTGCGCGCGGTGACCACCGCACCCGACTCGACGGAGAGCCCGGCTCAGGCCGGTGCAACCGATGCACCCGCGCCGGTGTTCACCACCAAGGAGGGCGGCCCGGGCAGCCCCACCGACGGCTGACACTTCGCCCTCCACGCAGGGCGAAAGACGTACGACGCACCACGGACGAACCACGAAGGGCACCCCTCCCATGACCGAGACCGAGTTCCACACCCTCCAGGCCAAGGCCGCGCTGTTCGACCTCGACGGCACCCTCGTCGCCACCGAGCACCGCAGCCGCGCCGCCTGGACACGTCTCTTCACCAGCCACGGTCTGCCCTGTGACGACGCACTCCTCGCCACCTTCGTCGGACGGCGCGGCCAGGAGGCCCTCGCCGACCACGTCCACCGCTTCCCCGGCCACACCGTCGACGAACTCTTCGACGAGGCCTGCGGCTACCTGATGGGCCCGGACAGCCCGCCGCCGTTCGCCGTGCCCGGCGCCGCCGAGCTCCTCGCCGACCTGCACGACCGGGGCGTCCCGCTGGCCGTCGTCACCTCCGGCCTGCGCGCCCACGCCACCGAGCTCCTGGAGCACGTCGGTGGCGCCGGTCTCTTCCAGGTCATCGTCACCGCCGAGGACGTCAACGTCGGCAAGCCCGACCCTCAGGGCTACCGCGCCGCCTGCGAGGCCCTCGGAGTCCACCCCGCCGACGGCCTCGCCTTCGAGGACGCCCCGGCCGGCATTCGGGCCGCGCAGTCCGCCGGGCTGCGGTGCGTCGGCCTCACCACTACCCACGCCGAGGCCGACCTCGCCCACGCCGACCTGGTGCTGCCTGACCTGACCGGACTGCGCTGGGCCCGGACCGCCGACGGCGTCTGACCGCCCACCCGGGCCACGCCCGTACGGGTCCCGGCCCGCGACCTCACCCGCACCCGCACACCCGCCCGATACCGCTGGGGAGACGACACCATGTCCGCCGCCCGTCCGTCCGATCCCGCCGCGCTGGCCGCCGCTGCCACCAGCAGCCTGGTCCTGGTCCACGACCCGGTCTCCCGCACAGTCGCCCCCGACTACTGGGACTGGGCCGCCGACGCCCACCAAACCACCGCGAACGCGGTCACGGCCCTCGCCGACGACCGGACAAGGGCCGCGGCCGACCGTCTGGCCGCCAACCCCGTCGACGGCAGAGCCGCCGGGGAGCTCACCGCCGCGCTCACCGAACTCCTGCGCCGCCCCGAGGGCGAGGATGAGGCGGTCGACGCCCTGCGCGCCGGCGCCGCCCGCACCGAGTCCCTCTCGCGGCTTCTCCTCCAGCCCGGTGCGCCCGACCGACCCGCGCCGACCGCCGAGGCCCCGGACACCGCCGGCCTGCTCGCCGCCCTCACGCACAAGCCGCACGGCGGTACGCACCCGGTGGACGCCGCGATCGTCATCCCGTTCCGCGCGCCGGACGACGCCACGGGCCGCGTCCGCAATCTGGCGGCCGTGCTCAACGCACTCGCCGACCAGTCCCACCCCCGCGACCGCTACCGGGTCGTCGTGGTGGAGAGCGACGAACTGCCCCGCTGGCGCGAGGTGTTCGCCGACGCCTGCGACACGTACGTGTTCGCACCCGACCCGGGACGGTTCAACAAGTCCTGGACGGTGAACGTCGGCGTGGTGCACGGCGCCCGCCCCGCCGAGCTCGTCTGTGTCCTGGACGGAGACATCCTCGTCGACCGGGACTTCGTCAGCCGCGCCGTCGAACGGTTCCAGCAGCCGGGCACGCAGGCGCACTGGCCGTTCGAGGACATGCTCTTCCTCGACCCCGCCTCCAGCGTCGAGGCCGTGCGGGCGAGATGCCTCGATGCCGCTCCCGACCCCGGCCAGGACCGGCTGCGCGGAGTCCATCTGCGCCGGCCGCCGGGCGGTTGCGTCTGGCTGCGCGAGGACCTGTTCACCCGTATCGGCGGCATGGACGAGCGGTTCTGCGGGTGGGGCGGCGAGGACCAGGACTTCGTGTGGCGCGCCGAGCGCTACGGCCCGATGGACCGCCACCGCGACCCGATCGTCCACCTCCACCACGACCGCGCCGCCCACCGCGGCAACGACGGCGTCCCCTTCTACGAGGAGGTGGAGCGCGCCGGATTCTGCAGCTGGCCCTGCGACTCCGACTTCGGCCGCCTCGACAAGAACGCCCCCGTCGCGACCCCCTAGGCTCTACCGACGCGATCCGACGCGACGCGATCCATCCCCCGCACCGACCCGAGGACCGGCCCACCATGGACGTCAGACACACCGTCATCCCCACGGACCTCGGCCCCGTCACCGTCGTGGCACGCGACCAGGCCCTCGTCGGCCTGTACTTCGCCGAGCACACCCGCCGCCCCGCCGAGGAGGCCTTCGGCCCCCGGGTCGGCTCCGACGAGGACCCCCTCCTGGCCGAGGCGGCCCGGCAGCTCCACGACTACCTCGCCGGAGACCGCCTCGACTTCGACCTGCCGCTCCTACCTGCCGGGGACGGCTTCCAGCACGCCGTGTGGAAGCTCGTCGCCGCCGTCCCGCGCGGCGAGACCACCACGTACGGGGCCATCGCCCGCGACCTGGGTGACCCGAAGCTCGCCCAGCGCGTCGGCCAGGCCGTCGGTGCCAACCCGCTCTGCGTGTACGTGCCCTGCCATCGGGTCGTCGGCGCGGACGGCTCCCTCACGGGGTACGCGGGCGGGCTCGCCCGTAAGCGGGCCCTGCTCGACCTGGAGGAACCGACCGCGGAGGACGCCTCCCGCCTCTTCTGACGGTCCTCAGCCCAAGGAATTCGACCCCGACGCGGTACTGCAGCGCGCGCCGGACCGCCGGGCCTGCCTCGTGGTGAACGCGGGGAGCTGTCTCCCCGCAACCCAGAGGTGGCCCGCCAGGTGGAGGTGAGCTGGAGCGTCGTGGAGACGGCACTGGTCTCCTCCCTGCTACGGGCCCAGGTCCAGGGGGAACTGGCCGTCGACAAGGACCCGCACGAGATCGCCCAGTTGCTGCTCGTGGTGATGCAGGGCATGCGGGTGGTCGCACGGGCCGCACCGGAAGCCGGACGGCTGCGAGCCGCCGCCAAGCTCGCGCTGGCTTCACTGGACTGATCGGTCCGACGCCCCTGTCGACGACCCGCTGTGCCGCGCGGGACGTTCAGTCCTGGACCCGGTAGAGGCTCAGGTGGGGATTGACGAACAACTGCACGTACCCGCACGACCAGCAGATCAGCCCGGTGGCCGACTCGTTCGCCCAGGCGAGGTTGAAGAACTCCATCCCGGTGCTGTTGAGCTTCACCTCACGCTCCCGGAAGACGTCTCCCCCACACGTCGGGCAGTGGATCGTCCGCTCGCCTATCCGCGCGTGCACGTGCTTGGCCACGCCTCCCCCTCACTGTCTTGTGAACCGGGCAGCAGATGCGTCCGCGGCCTGTCATCGCCACATCCTGGCACGGTCGGGACCGCCGGATCATTGCCGGGGCCCGGCAGACTTGGTGGGCCTCCCGTGCCGGTTCGCGCTCGGCTTCCCAGCGGATGGGGCCGACGCGCACGGGATCGTCCCGCCCTGCCGACCGTCAGCGGGCGGTCCCGTCGTAGCAGGCACAGACAGCGCCAGCCGCGCCGGCGCGGAGGGACGGGCCCGCATCCGACGGACGCGGCCGGAGGTCCGTCGCGAAAGCACGTGCGGCGGCGCGGGTGGCGTAGTACTCCTGGGAGTTCACAGACCCGCCCCTTCACACGTGGAGTCGCCCGATGTCCGTTCGTCGCGTCGTACCCAACGTCCGGTCCGAGGTTGCGCAGGAGAGCCGGGATTTCTACGGCCTGCTCGGCTTCGAGCAGGTCATGGACCACGGCTGGATCATGACGCTCGCCTCCCCGTCCAACCCGGCGGCGCAGATCAGTTTCACGGCCGGTGACAAGACGGCGCCGCTCACCCCGGACATGAGCGTGGAGGTGGACGACGTGGATGCGGCCTACGCGGTCATGCAGGAGCACGGCGCGGAGATCGTCCATCCCCTGCAGGACGAGGAGTGGGGGGTGCGTCGGTTCTTCGTCCGCGACCCCAACGGCCGTGTGGTCAACGTGCTGGGGCACCGCTGACGCCCTCTCCGGCCCCGAGGGCGGGCCGGAGGACGTTACGGGGTCAGCCCATCATCTTCATGTCCGTGTCCGAAGGGCTCAGACCGGGCACCAGCACCCCCGGGAAGAGGCCCAGGGCCGTCACGACGGCCAGGGCCACGAACACCACGCCGACCGCGGTGGCGAAGACGGTTCCGAGCCGCCAGAGCTTCTCCACGAAGATGACCACCGAGACCGCCGCCATCGCCGCTATGTTCATCGAACCGAGCGGCACCAGCACGATCATCAGACCCCAGCAGCAGCCCACGCAGTACAGCCCGTGGTGCATCCCCACCCGCAGGTCCCGCGCCCGGGGCCGATAGGCCGCGTACCGCATCAGCTGCCCCAGGGGGCTGCGGCAGTGACGCAGGCAGAGGTCCTTGAGGGGGCTGAACTGCTGGAGTCCGGCAAGGAGGAAGGCCGTTGCGCCGATCCACCGCCCTGCGGTCGGGTGCCCGGTGACCAGTTCTCCGGTCAGTGCCAGGATGCCGTAGACGAGCAGGCCGAAGAGCGTCCAGGCAAGGACGTAACCACCGGCGAACTCGGCGGTGCGGACCGCGCGCACGTATCCCGAGGACTGGCGGCCGATCGACCGGACCCAGGTCACCGCCACCGGGGCCACGGACGGGAACATCATGGCGGCCATCATCACCGCCCACAGCAGCAGGAAGAAGGGCAGCGCCATCCCCATCGTCCCCGCCCCGGTGCCCATGTCGCCGGCCTGTGCGACGATCACGAGCCAGCAGAGCAGGGCGATCAGACCCATCAACGACCAGGCGACGACGAGCTTGCGGGCCGGGAGCAGGTTTCCGGAGCCGAGGGGAGGGACGGTGCTGGCCGTGTCGCGCGTCATGGTTCCAGCGCAGCACTCCGGCGGCCCGGACGCACGCCGAGGACCGGACCGACGGCGGAGTGCGATCACCGGGCTGACCGACGAGAATGGAACCGTACGGCCCGGTGTGCCGAGTGCGCGGTGAGGCTCGGGCTTTCGTGGACCTCGTGTCTCCTCCGCTCCCGTGGCATGCGGTCGACCCCTGCACGGGCGTGTGCGGCTGCCGGGCACAAGGAGGTAGCGACATGACCGGGACGGCAGCAACGATCCCTTCGTGGCACGTGTCCGGAGACTGGTTCGACACCTGTAGGTGTGACGTCCCTTGCCCGTGCTCGTTCGCCCAACCCCCCACGTACGGGGAGTGCGACGGCGTCCTGGCGTGGCACGTCCGTGAGGGCCGTTACGGAGACGTGCGCCTGGACGGCCTCAACGTACTCATGGTGGCCTCGTTCGTCGGCAACATCTGGGCCGAGCACTCCGATGCCTACGGGGCGGTCTTCCTCGACGAACGGGCCGACGACGGACAGCGCGAAGCCCTTCAGATGATCTTCGGCGGGCAGGCGGGCAGTTGGCCGCAGCAGATGTTCACCATGTTCGCGGGCGAGATGAAGGGCATGGACGTGGCCTCCATCGCGTTCGAGGTGGACGACGACCTCGGCAGTTGGCGGGTCTCCGTCCCCGACAAGGTGGAGGCGGGCGCCACCGCCCTCACCGGACCGACCACCCCCGAGGGTGCACGCGTGCAGACGACGAACCTGCCGGGTTCCGAGACGGGCCCCGGTCAGGTGGCGACCTGGGGGCGTTCCACGGCCGACCGCGTGGACGCCTTCGGCTTCCGGTGGAGTCGCGAGGGCCAGTCGAGCAAGCACATCCCGTTCGACTGGAGCGGCCCCGACTGATCGGGGCGACCTGATCCGGTCAGCCCGATGTCCCGTCAGCCCGATCCGGCCGGCCGGGCCAGGCCGACCTGGCCCGGCCGACCTGGCCCGGTCGGCCTGGAAGGCCGTCTCGGCACTGCACAGGGGCACCGAAGCGGGAGGACTTCGAGGGAGCGGCAGCGCGAGCGGCAGGAGTCGGTGCGGACCGGTGCCGGTGAGGTCTTCTGGGCGGCGCGGCCTTCTAGGCGGCAGGGGCCCGCTGTTCCAGGAAGCCGCTCACGAGGTCGACGTACGCCGTCGGGTGACTGATGTGCGGGATGTGCCCGGCCCCGGTGAAGACGTAGCCCCGGGCACCGGGCAGTGTCTCGGTCAGCCGGTCGACGATGGCGCCGAAGAAGGGCGGGCTCTCCGTTCCCCGGGTGAGCAGCACGGGTCCGGCATGGGCGTGCAGCCGCTCCAGGTCGACGGCGGCCCAGTCCGGGTCCGCTTGTTCGTCGAGGAAGGTCGGGGCGTTGGTGAGGAAGGTCTCGCGCAGTCGCTGCGGGATCTGGTCCCACATGCCCGGCCCGAAGGCCACCTCTTCCACGAACCGTCGTGCCCCCGCGGCGTAGTCGCCTTTCCGCAGGAGGTCGAGGACTCCGCCGATCCGTTCTCCGGCAGCGGCCATCATCGCCTGGAGTTCCGGAACCTCGGGGACGACCTCCAGGAGCGGCGGCTCGTGGACGACGATGAGGCGGAAGAGCCGTGGTCGCCGGGCGGCGAGTCCGATGACCACGGAGGCGCCGAACGAACTGCCCACGACGTGGGCCGGGGCGACCCCCAGGGCTTCCAGCAGCGCGGCGAGGTCCTCTTCGTCTTCGTACCGCGAGCCCGGACCCTCGGTACGGTCGCTCTGGCTGTGGCCGCGCCGGTCGTAGGCGAGCACCCGGTGGGTCGACGCCAGCCCCTGGACGACCGGGTCCCAGTTGTGGTGGTCACCCCAGGAGCCGTGGACCAGCACGAGCGGCTCTCCCCCGCCGACTTCCCGGTAGAACAGTCCTGCTCCGTTGACGTTGACCTTGGGCATGGCTCACCGTCCGGGTCCATGGGGTTCGCATCGCCCCTCGCCTTCCAGCCAACGCCTCCGGGGGCACCCGCACAAGCGTTACGGACCGGTAGTAGGCGGGGAGCGTGTGCCCGCCGGTGCGCGCCCCTCACGTCCCACAGCCCCGTTCGGGCGTCGTCACGCATGCGGTGCACGGCGTGACCGGGCGTGAATTTCACGGGAACCGTGCCCTTCGGCCCTCCAGCGGCAACTAAGCAGCAGGGGAACGTGACTCGGCCGCCCCCCTCGGCCGAAGAAACCACGAAGGACTACACGACGTGCGTACGACCACAGGACGCCACCGCAGGACCCGCGCGCTTCCGGCCGGACTGGCCGTCGCCCTGGCTGCCGGGAGTGCGGGCACCTATCTGGCCTCCGTGCACGACGGCGCGGACGCGGCGACCGCCGGCCCGGTCGTGGTGTCCACGACCGCGGCGCTGGAGAAGGCCTTCGCCGAGGCGGGCCCGGGAACGACGATCCAGTTGCGGGCCGGCACCTACCGGCCGACGAAAACCCTGAAGAGTCAGGCGGACGGCACCTCGACCCGGCGCATCACCGTCAGCGCCTACGGCACGGAAAAGGCGGTCGTCGACGGCTCGAAGCTACCGAAGGGACAGTGGCTGGTCGCCATCGGCGGGGACCACTGGACCTTGTCGAACCTGACCTTCCGGAACTCGCCCGCACAAGGCGTGGTGGTGACCTCCTCCACCGGAGGCGTCTTCAAGAACCTGGTCACGCACGACAACGGCGACTCGGGCTTCACCCTGCGCGGAGACGACACCAACGACAACCTGATCGAGAACCTGGACTCCTACCGCAACTACGACCCGGCACACCACGGCCAGAACGCGGACGGCCTGGCCATCAAGTTCGGCTCGGGCGGCAACAACAAGGTCGTCGCCGCACGGCTCTTCGACAACGCCGACGACGGCCTGGACCTGTGGCAGTGGGCGAGCCCCGTCCGCATCGAGCGGACCTGGGCCTACGGCAACGGCGTGAACCGGTGGAAGGACCCCGCCTTCGAGGGCAACGGCAACGGGTTCAAGCTCGGCGGAGGCGGCGCGAGCGCGGCGCACGTCGTCACCGGCAACGCCGCATGGCACAACACCGCGCACGGCTTCACGGAGAACAGCAACCCGGGCGCACTGCGACTGCACGCCAACACCGCCTACGCCAACGGCGCTGACGGCTACTTCTTCTTGACCTCACCCTCGCGCCTCTCCAGGAACCTCGCCGTGCACAACACCCGCGCCACCGCCAAGACGGGCAGCCGCGTCGTGAGCGCCGCGAACACCTGGGACACGGACCCCGAGGGCGTTCACTCCGCCGCGCTGCTGCGCAGCACCGACCCCAGCAGCGCGTACGGGCCGCGCCGTGCGGACGGTTCGCTGCCCGAGACCCGGTTCCTCACCACCGGCACCACGGCCATCGGCGCCGCCATGAAGTAGCCCCACGATCCACGGCCCTGTCCGGCAGCCCCGCTGCCCGACTGCCCGACTGCCCGACTGCCCCGGAGCTTCCGGGGCGGCCGGACCCGAGCGGAACGCGGACGGCGGGGACGGCGGGCCCCGAGCGGCCGGACGGGCGTGCCGGCGCTCAGGGCGTGCCGGGCGTCCCGGTGGGCGCCGGCGGAGCCGGGCAGGCGACCGTGCCGGGGCGGACGGAGAGCGAGAGCTTCGGGGTCGTGAGGAGCCCCGGGAGTTGGAAGTCCTGGGCGGTGCCGACGATCCGGTCGAACTTGGCGTAGCGCGCCTGGATGCCGAAACGGTGCTGCGGGCTGTTCAACGGGTTGACCACGTAGGCGCCGCTGGCGTCCTTGACCGTCTTGACGTCGGCTCCGTTGGTGTTGAGGTCGACGATCCCGTCCATGTCGAGGACGCCGGTGGCGTTGCGCAGGTCGAGCACGGTGTTCTTCGTCCGGATCTCCCAGGAGCCCGGGTCGTCGTCGCCGAGGATGAGCAGCAGGGTGTACGTGGCTCCCGCGATCTGTTGCTGCTGGCTCAGACAGAGTCCGTTGATCACTCCGTCCGCGAAGCCCATGCGGAGCAGCCGTTCGGTTCCGGTGGAGCCGTCGGGCCGCACGACGGTCTGGTCGACGACGGCGGCCCCGTACTGCGTTCCGTAGAGGCTGCTGGTGGTGAAGTCGACGGGCCGGTCCTGGATCCGGAGGTCGACGGCCAGGGCCCCGGTGGCCATGGCGGAGCCGATGCCGCCCGCCGCGAGGAGGGCGGGCACGGCGACCGCGAGGGACCGGCGCCAGTGGGTGCGCCCCTCCGGGCGGGCGTCTCCGGACGGTGCGGGCGGGTTCATGGGGTGGTCACCGTGATGGTTCCGGGGAGGTGGACGGGGTTGTCGGTGGATTCGAGGGCCGCGTGGTCGTCGACCGTGCGGATGGCGTAGATGTCGCCGACGAAGTCCTCGGCACCGGCGGTCAGCGGGATGAGGGAGCCGAAGAAGTCGAGCAGCCCCTGCACCCCGCAGATCTTGACCAGGACGCGGACGCAGACGTTGCTGATGTTGCCCCACATGGTGGTGGTCTCGGCCTTTCCGGCGCTGTCGTAGCCGCCGAGCGAGCCCTCCCCCGGCACGTCGATGGTGACGGTGTGCCCGGACGCCCGCTGGACCACCTTCATGTGCGAGCGGATCTTCAGCTTGGTGAAGGTGTATTGGGTGGTGGTGCGCGTGGAGCCGTCGGAGAGCCGGATGGTGACGTTCTTGTCGACGGTCATCGAGACGGCGACCATGCTGTCGATGGTGACGTGCAGGGGGTCAGGGCTGGGCAGGAAGGGCACTCCCAGCGGCTCGACCTGCGCGGTCGCGCCGGAGGCGCTGCTCGGTTGTCCGGACCAGACGGCCGTGACCACCGCGAGGAGCAGGGCCGCCGCCACGGCGAGGGCCCTGGGCCGTGTCCCTGGGCCCCGGGGCCTCATCCTTCCACCGCCTGCCGTCGGGGGCGCTTGACGCCCCAGCCGACCATCATGGAACCGCCGAGCACGCCGAGCGCCATGCCGAGCAGGAAGCCGCCCAGGTTGGAGACGACGAGCGAGACGACCGCGAGGACGGCGCCGATGAGCCCGAAGGTGTACCGCTGGGCGGGCAGTGCCAGCGGAACGAGTCCGCACAGGATCATCCCGCCGCCGACGAGGTAACCGGCCACTCCTCCGAAGCCGGTGCTCACGATCAACTGCAACGAGCTGAGCGAGAACTTGAGGACGGTCCAACCACCGGCGACCAGCCACACTCCGCCCCAGAAGGGTCGGGTGCGGCGGAACGCCCGGAACCAGGCGCGCACGGCCTTCGCCCGGCTCAGCATGCGGTTGCCGTTCCCGCGACGACCCTGATCTTCAGGTTGGGCAACACGAGCGCTCCGGCCATCTCGGCGTCGTAGGCGGTGGCGTTGAGGCCGTGCAGCCGGATGGAGCTGCCGCCCTCGCCGCCGGCCGAGCCGAGGCCGAAGCCTCCGGGCAGCGCGCCGGTGAGCGGCTTGCCGGCGACGGTGACCTGGTCGGCGGACTGGCCGAGCACCGCGTTCTGGAGGGTGGTGGGGCCGTACGCCTGGAGTTCGGTGGCCTGGATGTAGAGGTTCGAGGCGTCGATGTCGGTCGTGAAGGCGGCGGGCGGGGTCGCGGCCACTTCCTGGCCGCCCGTCAGGAGCAGCGAGTAGGGGACTCCGGCGATCGTCTGGTGGACGATGCCGCAGAGTCCGGCGAGTCCGGCGCTGGCGAAACCGACGCGCGCCATGGCGGTGTCCGTGGTGCTGGTGCCGTCCGGGCGCCCGACGGCAGGGGTGTTGACGACGGCACCGAAGCCGCTGCCCTCGACCCCGTTGGAGGTGAGGGTGAAGGGCTGTCCGGTGACGCTGAAGTTGGCGGCGAGCGCACCTTGGGCGAGTGCGGCGCCGAGGGCGCCGACGGCGAGGGCCGAGGGGACGAAGGCGAGTGCGCCGCGCCGCCAGCGGGTGCCGCGGCGGGTGCCGTCGGCGGCCTCGGCGAGCATGCGGGCGTTCCAATCGGCGAGGGCACGGCTGCTGTGGGCGTGTGCCTTCACGAGGGACGGACCGAGGCGGCGGGCGCCGGGGAGGAGGCCGGGGCCGGAGGGGAAGCGGTTCATGCCGATCCGCTCCCCGTGGGCAGGGGGGTCTCGACGGCCCGGGTGCGGCGTGCGGAGCGCCGCCGCTTGGTGGGCTTCTCCGGCAGCCAGGCGAAGGCCATGGAGCCGCCGAGGACGGAGAGGACCATGCCGACGAAGAGTCCACCGAGGTTGGACAGCGGGAAGGAGGCGACTCCGGTGATCACCGCGATCACGCCCGCGGTGTGGCGCTGGCCGGGAAGCAGCAGGATGAGCAGGGCCATCGCCATCAGGACGACGCCGCCCGCCATGCCCGCGATGCCGCCGATGCCGACCTGGAGGATCTTGCCGAGGGGCGCCAGGGGCAGGAAGAGGATGACGAAGCCGCCGAGTCCGGTCCAGACGGCCGCCCAGAACGGCCGGGTGCGGCGCCAGTGGCGGAACGCGCGGCGGGCACGGAGCGTACGGCCCCGAGTGGGCCCTTCGGTCGGTTCGGGCGGCGGTTCGATGGTCATGGGGGCCTCGCAGCGGTGGGTCGGGGCGGAAGGGGCGGGGCTCCGTGCCGTACGGGCGGCGCGGAGTCCCGCCTGGCGTGCCGGTGGTGCGGGACGTGCGGGTCAGGCTCCGCAGGTCTTGTCGCCGTGGGCGATTCCGATCGCGAGGTCCGGCAGGGTGATCGCGCCGGCGATCGTGGCGCCGTTGGCGTCGGCGTTGAGGTTCTTGATGTCGGTCCGGCCGCCGGTGGCGTCCAGGCCGAACTGACCCGGGGTGCCGTCGGTGATGCCGGTCGCCTTGATCCCGTCGCCGTCGGCAGCCGCGCCGATGACGTTCGGGGTCGTGTCGCTGGCGTTCAGCGTGGCCGTGGCCGCCTTGAGGGACTGGGCGTCGAGGACGAGCTTGTTCGCCTGGAGTCCGGCGCCCGCGACCAGTTCGTCGCTGGTGAGCGGGGTCGCGGCCGCGGGCGAGGAGATGTTGAGCGACCAGGTGCCGAGGCTGCCGATCACCGGGAGGTTGACCGACTGGACGGCGTGCACGCAGATGCCGTCGAGGCCCGCCTTGGCGATGCCGACCTCGGCGGCGCCGGTGGCTCCTCCCGCGTCGATGGTGTGCATGACGGCACCGATGCCCTGCGGCGCGGCCACGGTCTTGGAGCTGAGCGTGAAGGGGACGCTCGTGAGCGAGAGGTTCGCCGCGAGCGCGCCCTGCACCATCGCCGTGGCCATGGCGGCGATGGCCGCGGTTGCGGGCACGGCGAGGAAGGCCGACCTGCGCCAGCGGGTGACGCCTCTGGTCTCGTGCTGCATGTGATCTCCAACCGTCGTCCCGCACGTCTCGCGCGGGTTGGGGATGTGAGCGCAGCCGGTGCGTCCCGCGGCCGGGGGCCGGAGAGCGGCTACATTTCGCGGCTGCCTGTTCGAGAATTGGACACTCTTGCTGAGAGTGTCAACACTTCTGACAATTCCAGGGAGAATTCCCGCTGGACTAGTCTTGGCCGATGCCACGGTTCAGGGAGACGGTTCGAACACTGCTGCGCGAGCGGCTTCTCGACGCCGCGTACGAGGCGGTCGCCGACCGCGGTTTCGACAAGCTGCGCATGGCACACCTGGCCGGCGCGGTGGGCGTCAGTCGGCAGACGCTCTACTCGGAGTTCCCCTCCAAGGAGGCCGTGGGCGAAGCCCTCTTCCAGCGCGAACTGGAGCGCTGCCTGGTCGGCATCCAGCAAGGTCTGGACGCCCACCGGGACGACCTGCGCGCAGCCGTCGAGGCCGCCGTCCGCTTCACGCTCACGCTGGCCGGACGGAACCCGCTGATCAAGGCCATGTTGACCAGCACCGGCGAGAACGGACTCCTCTCCTACCTGACGACCCGGTCCGCGGCGGCCTTCGAGACGGCGACGGCCATGACCGACGCGTACGTGACGGAGGTCTGGCCCGCGATCGACCCGGTGGCCCGCGAACTGGCCGTCGACGCTGCGGTCCGCCTGACCGCCAGTCACATCGTGCAGGCCGCCTCCTCGCCCGAGGAGTCGGCCCGTCGCATCGCCGACACCGTGGTCAGGGTCGCCCTGAGCACGGGCCTGGAGCGGATGCCCGAACGGGGAGCGCCCCGGAGCGCTCCCTGAAGCTCAGGGGACCGGCCCCCGGTACTCCTCCAGAACCGGCCGGTTGTCGATGCCGGGTGACGAGGAGACGGGGAAGGCCCGCAGACCGACCCGGCCCTCGACCCGGCCGAGCTCGCCCCAGCCGTAGGCCCGCGAGTCGTCCGACAGATCGGGGTTGTCCCCCAGGTAGAAGAAGGCGCCTTCGGGCACGGTCCGCAGACCGGGTCGCGCCGACCGGGTGCCGTCGGGCCCGCAGCACGCGCTCGTGCGGTGTGCCTGCGCCGCCCACTGGGGCGCCACCACCCGGTACACGGGCCCCCGTCCGCGCTCCTGGAGGAGGACCTGGAAGGGCTGGTCCGGGGTGGAGACGATCGCGACCCGGTCACCGGGCAGCGCGATCACCCGTTTCACCAGGAGCGCGTCCTTCCCGGTCGTCCGCAGCAGCACGACGTCGAAGCGGTGCGCCTCTCCCGCCGAACCCGGGGAGACGAGGATCCGGTCCCCCTGGTGGAGGGTGGGCGCCATGCTGGTCCCGTCGACCCGGACGCCGAGCGCCGTGACGACGACCCAGACGAGGAGGCAGAGCAGGACGCCGGTCCCGAGGACGGCACCAGCCGCCCGGCGCGGGTTCACCGGGGTCGGGGGCGACCCGGCGGCGGTGCGGCGCCGAGCCGTTCGATGGTGGTCATGCCGGGACGGTAGGACGGGGGGTGGGCGGCGACCGTGACCGTACCGCTCAGGGTTGTTGACCGCCGGGGCACCCGGACGGGCCGGCCGCCCCCTTGGGACGGGCCTGGTAGGCCCGGGGGGTCTCACCGGTCCAGCGTCTGAACGCCCGGTGGAAGGCACTCGGTTCGGAGAAGCCCAACTGCCGCGAGAGCCGCTCGATCGAGATCCGCCCCCCGGCCAGTTCGGCCATCGCGTGGTCGCGCCGCACTTGGTCGCGGAGCCGCTGGTACGTCGTCCCCTCGGCGGCCAGCCGGCGCCGCAGGGTCTGCGGGCTGAAGGAGAGCCGGTCGGCGAGCTGCTCGGGCGTCGGCACCGGCCCGGCGGGCAACGCCCGGCCGATCAGGTGCCGCACCCGCCCGGCCGTCGTGGTGCCGTAGTCGGCACAGACCAGCACGTCGGCCGGGGCGCGACGGAGGAAGGCCTTCAGTGCGGCCGCGTCCCGCAGCACGGGCTCGTCGAGATCCGCCCGGTCGAAGACGGCCACCGTCCGTTCGGCGCCGAAGACGCAGGGCGCCCCGAAGAGCAGCGGGTACTCATGGGCGTGCCGGGGCTCGGAGTGGACGAACTCGATCCGCCGCAGACCGATGCGACGCCGGACCAGCCAGCCGGCGAAGCGGTGGGCCACCAGGACGGTGGACTCGGCACCGAAGTGGACGGGGTCGTCGTACCCGGAGACGTCGAACTCCAGCCCGGCTTCGTCGAGTCCGCCCGCGCCGGGTTCCAGGAGTCGGAAGCGCGGCCCTGAGGGAAACAGGGAGTAGAAGGTCTGGGCACGACGGAGCGCCTCGCGCAGGTCCCGGCTGCCGTGGACGACGACATGGGCCATCATCGCGAAGGTGCCGACTTTGCTGGGGGCGCCGCCGAAACCGATCAACTCGTCGTCCAGCGCGACCCACAGCATCCTGACGAGCCGCCCGAACCGCTCCGCCGGAACCCTGGCCCGGGGTTCCTCCAGGAGCTCGGCGGACAGTCCGGCACGGGCGAGGAGCGGCCCGGGGGCCACCCCGTGCCGTTCGGCGCCGAGCAGCACGGCCCGCACGTGATGGGAGCTGACGCCCGTCCGCGCCGGGATGCGCATGGTCTCCGTCGACATCCGCGCCACCTCCGTTCCGGCCTCACCCGACCCCGGACGCACCGGAGCTAGACACTTTCACTAAAGGCTGTCCAGGTTCCGACACTCTACTAAGAACTGTAAGGCTGCCGAAGTGCGCAACCTGTGAACGGGACACAGCTCACAGCCGTACCGTCGAATGCCGGCACACCAGTGATCGAGCAGGTCGAGCGAAGAGGGACAGCACATGAGCGGAGTGGCACGCCGGACGGTGGTCGCGGCAGCGGGCGGCGCGGGCCTGACGGCGGCGCTCGCCGCCTGCGGGGGCGGCGCGGACGACACCAAGAACACCGAGCAGGACGGCAGCGCGCTCGCACGGACCGGGGACATCCCGGTGGGCGGCGGCAAGGTCCTCGCCGACAAGGGCCTGGTCATCACCCAGCCCGTGGCCGGCGAGTTCAAGGCCTTCTCCTCGAAGTGCACCCACCAGGGCTGCGCCGTGAGCAGCGTCAAGGACGGCGTCATCGTCTGCCCGTGCCACCAGAGCATGTTCGACGTGTCGGACGGCAGCGTGAAGTCCGGCCCGGCGACCGCGCCGCTGCCACCGGAGCCGATCCAGGTGGTGGGCGGGGAGATCAGCCGCGGCTGACGGAACTCCCCGAACGCCCGGAAGCCCCCGGGGACTTCCAGCACCCCAGGACCTCGTCGGTGGCGGTGACCGTGGCGACGAGCGCCAAGGTGTGTCGGATCATGGCACGGGTGTAGTCGGCCGGCACGCCCGCGATGGCGTCCGCCGGCACGACGACCGTGTACCCGAGGTTCACCGCGTCGAAGACGGCATTGGGCACGGCCACGTTGGCGGAGACCCCGGTCACGATCAGCGTGCGACAGCCGAGGTTGCGCAACAACGGATCGACATCGGTGCCGGCGAGCGGCGAAAGGCCGTGCAGCCGCCGGACCACCAGGTCCTCCTCGGCGACCGGTATGGGCTCGGCGATCCGTACGGCCGTGCTGCCGCTGTACTGCTGCACGGGCAGCCGGGCGGCGGCGGCGAAGAGCCGGGCGTTGGTGTTGGCGCCCCGCCCGTCCGGCCGCCGTTCGGCGACGGCGTGGATCACCTGGACGTCAACCGCGTGCGCAGCCGCGACCAGCCGGGCGACGTTCTGCAGGGCGCCCGACGCACGTGCGACGGCGGCCAGTTCGGGCAGGGCACCGTGGGGACCGACGACGCCCTGCTGGCATTCGACGGTGAGCAGGACGACTCCGCCGCCCGGACGGACCTGCTCCCCGAGCCGTTCTCTCGCACTCTGCCCCATGGCCTCCCCTTGCACCCGCACGCATGACCCTCCATGCTTTCTGACGTTTCATCAGAAAGCTAGAAGGGTGCGGACGATGACTGTTGCACAGCGCCGTGGCCGCCGGATCATGATGACCCCGGCAGAGGTCGACTCCTTCCTCACCGAGCAGCGCACGTGCCGGGTCGCGACCGTCGCCGCCGACGGCCGCCCGCATGTGAGCGCGCTCTGGTTCGCCTGGGACGGACGCTCGCTGTGGCTGTACTCCCTGACCCGGAGCCGTCGCTGGGCAGAACTCCGCACCGACCCGAGGATCGCCGTTGTGGTGGACGACGGCGAGGAGTACGGAGAGTTGCGCGGCGTCGAGCTGTCGGGCACGGCCGTCTTCGTCGGCGAGGCGCCGCGGACCGGTGCCCCGTGCCCCGAGCTCGACCTGGCCGAGCAGCTCTTCGCCACCAAGAACTTCGGCCTGGACGCCATGCCGCACGACGGCCGGCACGCCTGGTTGCGGCTGACCCCGGATGCCGTCGCCTCCTGGGACTTCCGCAAACTCGCCGCCCTCTGACCGGTGGGGCATCCACCGCGACGGGACTCCTCCGCCCCAGGCGGCACCGGCCCGACCGCCCCCGCTCCCCCCTTCCGCTCCCGTACGGCTACCGCCGGTGGTGTGCAGCGTCGGGCAACCGCCACGGGTCCCGTTCCCCGGGAGGGCCACCTTGTCGGGCGGAACGCACCGGGCCCGGTGCACGTCCTTGGCAACCGGGCACTGCGGTCTCACAGATCGTGCCGGCGGACGGCGACCAGGGCGACGGCCACTGCGGCCAGGGGCCAAGCCGCATACACGATCCACGACCCGCTGAGGGTCGCCGGGTAGGGGGTCGATCCGAAGGGGTCGCCCATCTGCACCAGTCGTTCCCACGCACTGCGGGGCAGTGCGTGCAGGACGGCGGACGACCAGCGGTGGCGGTCGTCGAGGAGGAACGGCAGCAGCAGAAGGACGCCGGTGAACACCACGAGGGTGGTTGCGGTGTGCCGGATGAGGGCGCCGAGGCCCATCCCGACGAGCGCGCACACCGGAGCGAGCAGGGCGGACGCCGCGACGGCGCGGAGCGCGCCGGGGTGGTCGAGGGACAGGCCGATGTCCCGACCGGACAGGACGGCCTGTGTCACGCCGAAGGAGATTCCCGCGACGACCGTGCCGTAGACGAGCATGACTGCCGTCACGACGGCCGTCTTGGCCGCTAGGACCGAGCGGCGGGCCGGTACTGCCGCGAAGGTCGTGCGGATCTGTCCGGTGCCGTACTCGCCGACGATCGTCAGGGCGCCGATGCTGCCGGTGGCGAGCATCAGGACCATGCAGGCACCGGTGGTGAAGGCGTCCCGCATGGCCCAGATGGGAACGAAGAGGGCCCGGATCCCTTCGTCGTAGGTCGGCCAGTTGTGGTGGTCCGCGACGGCAGCGCTGATGTTGATGGCGATGATGACCAGCGCGCTGACCCCGAGCGCCCAGGAGAGGGACCGCAGCGACCAGAGCTTGATCCACTCGGCGGCGAGGAGGTCCCGGAAGCGGGCGCCGGGCTCGGCGGCGCGCAGGGCGGTCGGGACGGCCGTCTGCTGTGCGGTGGTCGGGGTCATCGGGATTCTCCTGCGAGGTATTCGACGCTGTCGGCGGTGAGTTCCATGAACGCCTCCTCCAGCGAGGAGCTGCGGGTGGACAACTCGACCAGCACGATGCGGTGGTGGGAGGCGAGTTCCCCGATGCGGGCCGCGCTCAGGCCGGTCACGGCCAGCCCTTCCGCTGCACCCGGGCCATCCGGCCGTACCGAAGCGCCCTCGGCTTCGAGCACGACCGCCAGGGCGGTGGGGTCGGGCGTCCGCACGGTCACGCCCTGACGGGTGCCGCGGGCCGCGAACTCCGCCACGCTCTCGTCGGCGATCAGCTCGCCCCGACCGATGACGATCAGGTGCTCGGCGGTGTTCTGCATCTCGCTCATCAGGTGGCTGGAGACGAACACGGCGCGCCCCTCGGCGGCCAGCCGCTTGAACAGGCCGCGCACCCACCGCACGCCCTCCGGGTCCAGGCCGTTGACCGGCTCGTCGAACAGCAACACCGGAGGGTCGCCGAGCAGCGCCGCGGCGATGCCGAGCCGCTGCTTCATGCCCAGGGAGAACCCACTGATGCGACGCCGGGCCGCAGGAGCCAGTCCCACCTCCTCGAGGACCTCCCCCACCCGGCGCCGCGGGATGCCGTTGCTGCGTGCCAGGGCACACAGGTGGGCCCTGGCGCTGCGACCGCCGTGGACGTCATGCGCATCGAGCAGGACACCGGCACGCCGCAGGCCGCGCGGGTGGCCACGGAACGGGTGACCGTCGATCACGGCGGTGCCGCTGGTGGGTTGGGTCAGGCCGAGGAGCATCCGCAGCGTGGTGCTCTTGCCGGCACCGTTGGGACCGAGGAACCCCGTGACGTGCCCGGGGCGCACGGTGAAGGTCAGGCCGTTGACGGCAGTGGCCCTGCCGTATCGCTTGGTCAGTTCGTTGACTTCGATCACCCGGCCAACGGTGCCGGGGAGGACGTCCGTCCGGCATCGGCCCGTCGGCTGCACTCGCGGGAGGGCGGGTATCCCGTGGGCGTACGCCCACGGGCCCGTGTTCCGCCGCCGGTCGGACGATGACGATCGCCCCGGCCCCGCCGGGCTCGCGGTGCTCCGTCTCAAGCCCCCGGCGTCCCCGCCGCGGCCCGCAGCGCGGCGACGACGGCCCGCACGGAGGGCCGCCGCCCCGCATCGCTGCGCCAGGTGGCGTAGATGTGGCGCCGCACCTTCTGCCGCACGGGCACGAAGACCACGCCCTCCGGCACCGGCCGCCCGAGCCGGGGCGTGATGCACACGCCGAGCCCCGCGGCAACGAGCGCCAGTTGGGTGTGGTGCTCACCCGCCAGATGCCCGATGCGGGGCTCGATGCCCTGCGAGCGAAGGGTGAACATCAGCCAGTCGTGGCAGAACTCGCCCTCGGGCCAGGACACCCACTCCTCGTCCGCGAAGTCCTCCAGGTCCACCGACTCCCTCTCGGCCAGCGGATGTCCGGCCGGCAGGGCCACATCGGCGGTGTCGTCGAGGAGGTGGGCCCGTTCCAGGCCTCCGGGCACCGGGGCCCGCTTGTTGCTCCAGTCCAGGACGAGGGCGAGGTCCGCGTCACCGCGCAGCACCGCGCGCACCCCCTGCTCGGGCTCCAGCTCCGTGGTGCGGACGCGGAGGTCGGGATGCCCCTCGCGCAGGGCGGCGAGCGCGGCGGGGAAGAGGCCCCGAGCCGCCGTCGGGAAGGCGGCCGCCCTCACCTCGCCGACCACTTGGCCGCGCTGGGCCTCGATGTCGGCCTGGGCCATCTGGACCTGGGACAGGATGCGGGCGGCGTGTTCGGCGAGCAGCAGTCCGGCGTCGGTGAGCCGCACGCCACGGCCGTTCTTGGCGAGGAGTTGTTGCCCGACCTCGCGCTCCAGCTTGGACAGCTGCTGGGAGACGGCCGAAGTGGTGACGTGCAGGCCGTCGGCCGCACCGCTGACGGAGCCGTGTCGTGCGAACGCG
This sequence comes from Streptomyces sp. NPDC058872, assembly GCF_042743065.1. Lineage (NCBI taxonomy): Bacteria > Bacillati > Actinomycetota > Actinomycetes > Kitasatosporales > Streptomycetaceae > Streptomyces > Streptomyces sp. NPDC058872. Next base: position 30,790 of record NZ_JBHYMK010000020.1, on the reverse strand, counting down.
TCGAGGGTGCGGAGGCGCTCAAGGTTCAACATGTAAGAGATGCTAAGCAAAGGGGTCGAGTAATTCTCGCTTGTTCTAAGACATCGGGCCCGTCACCCTGAGTCCATGAGCACCCCCGCCCCGTCCTCCCCGCCTCCCGCCGCGCCTTCCCGACCGCTCGACTGGCGCATCCGGTTCGGCGCACTCGCCCTCGTCTGGGGCTTCAGCTTCCTCTTCATCAAGGTCGGCACGGAAGGTTTCGCCCCCCTCCAGGTCACCTTCGGACGACTGCTGTTCGGTACGGCGGTGCTCGCCGTCGCCGTGCTGGTGAAGCGCGACCGGCTGCCGCGCGGGGCCCGCGTCTGGGGACACCTGACGGTCGCCGCCCTCCTCCTCAACGCACTGCCGTTCTCCCTCTTCGCCTATGCGGAACTGACGATCCCCTCGACGCTGGCCGGCATCTGCAACGCGACGACCCCGCTCTGGGGCATGCTGCTCTCCCTCGTGGCGCTCTCCGAGGACCGCCCGAACCGGGTGCGGGCGGTCGGCCTGGGCATCGGCTTCATCGGCGTGCTCACCGTGCTCGGCGCCTGGCAGGGCTTCTCCGGCCTCGACGTGACCGGCACGTCGCTCGCCCTGGTCGCCGCCCTCAGCTACGCGGTCGGATGGATCTACGTCCGCAGGACCCTGAGCGGCACCGGCGCCTCGAACCTCTCGCTCGCCGGTTCCCAGGTGGGGCTTGCCACGCTGCAACTGGCTTTGGTCACACCACTGTTCACCACGATGCCCACTTCGGTGGAGCCACTGCCGCTGTTCGCCGTGATCGCGCTCGGCGCACTCGGGACCGGGTACGCCATGCTCCTGCAGTACGGGATCGTCGCAGAGGTCGGCCCGACGACGGCCGCCATGGTCACGTACTTCATCCCGGTGATCGCAACGGCGGCGGGCGTCGCCCTCCTCGACGAGGGGCTCACCTGGAACACCCCCGTCGGCGCGGTCGTGGTCCTGGCGGGAGCGGCCCTCACCCAGACCCGCACCTCCGGCCGCGCCTCGCGCAGGGCGGCGGTCCCGACCGCGCCCCCTCCCATCGACCGCAGGCCCACGACCCGCGTCTGAGCCGGCGGCGGACCCTGCCGGCCCCCGCACCCCGGCACGGCCCGGCCGAAGAAGGCCCTCGCGGGCGTGAGCCGGCAGGGCTCATCCGTAACTCCGCGGTGGCGCCGGAGCCACCGCACGGGCGACGGCACCGGCCAGGGACTCGACGTCCGCGGCGGAGAGGCAGGAGACGGTCAGTCGGACGGCCGGCCCCGTCTCCGTGCGGAAACGGGCACCCGGCGCCGCCGCCCAGCCGGCGGCCAGGAGCCGGGACAACGTGCCCGTTTCATCGGGGACCGGCACCCAGACGTTCATGCCGCTGCACCCGTACGCCTCGACACCGCGCCGTGCCAGGGCCCGCACGAGCCCGTCCCGCCGCTTGTCGTACGCGCGCGCGACCGCGGCCGGGTCCACCGCACCGGTGGACCAGAGGTGCACGACCGCCCGCTGGAGGAGTTTGCTGACCCAGCCGGGGCCGAGGCCCTGTCGCCCGAGCACCCGGTCCACGGTCTCGGCGTCCCCGGTGAAGGCGGCGATCCGCAGGTCCGGCCCGTAGGCCTTGGCCACCGAGCGGACGAGGACCCAGTGGTCGGTGACGCCCGCCAGCGGATGGAGGGGCTGCGCGACGATGCCCTGACCGTGGTCGTCCTCCACGAGCAGGACCGAGGAATGGGCGGCGAGGACCCGCCGCAACAACCGGGCACGCGCCTCGGTGATGCAGGCCCCGGTCGGATTCTGCGCCCGGTCCGTGAGGATCACCGCGCGCGCCCCGTCCTCCCGGATCGCACGCTCGACCCCTTCCGGCAACGGCCCCTCGTCGTCGAGCGCGACGGGCACCGGGCGCAGCCCGAGCGCGGGGACGAGGTCGAGGAGGCTTCCCCACCCCGGATCCTCGACGGCCACGGCGTCGCCGGGCCTGAGGCGGGCGACGAGCACCCGCTCGATGGCATCGAGGGAACCGGAGGCGACCCCGACGGGCCCGGCGGGCACGCCGTCCGCGTCGAAGGCGGCGCGCGCCAGCCCGCCGAACTCCTCGTCGACCGGGGCCTCTCCGTAGAGCCCGGGCAGCTCGGCGTACCGCCGGGCCACTTCCGCGAGGGCTTCGCCGAGGGGCGGCAGCAGGCCCGGGTCCGGGTTGCCCTTGCTCACGTCCCGGACCCCGGCGGGCACCTCCACGCGGAGGGAGCCGCGCGCGGTCGTGGCGGGGCGGGGGCGCACTCGGCTGCCGCGTCGCCCGTCCGTCTCGATGACCCCGCGCTCGCGCAGGGTGCGGTAGGCGGCGGCAACGGTGTTCGGGTTCACCCCGAGCGTGATCGCCAGTTCCCGCATGGGCGGCAGGGGCTGACCGGGCTCCAGGGAGCCGGACCCCACTCCGCGCTCGACGCTGGCGGCGATCTCCGATGCGCGACGACCTTCGATCCGATATTCTCCTAGCACAAACATCATTATGCACTAGTGCAATGGAGAGAGCAATGAGCGCCACCACCGACACGTACGCGACGACCGACCGGACCGTCCCCACCCGCTCCCGCGACCGCGCCTCGTACGACAGGGCCCTCGTCCACGCGATACTCGACGGGGCCCACGTCTGCCACCTCGGCTTCGTCCGCGACGGCGCCCCCGTCGTCCTCCCCACGCTCTACGCCCGGGTCGGCGAACGCCTCTACGTCCACGGATCCACCGGCTCACGGCCGCTGCGCGCGGCCGGTGACGGAGTCGCGGCCCCCGGCCTGCCGGTCTGCCTGACCGTCACGCACGTCGACGGCCTCGTGCTCGCCCGTTCCGCCTTCCACCACTCGATCAACTACCGCTCGGTCGTCGTCCACGGCAGCGCCCACCAGGTCACGGACCCCCAAGAGCTGCGGACCGCCCTGGACGCCCTCGTCGACCACGTCGTCCCCGGTCGCTCCACCGACTCCCGCCCCGCGAACGCCAAGGAGCTCGCCGCCACCGCCGTGGTCCGGATCGACCTGGACGAGGTCTCGGCGAAGGTCCGCACCGGTGGCCCCCGCGACGACGCCGAAGACCTCGGCCTCCCGCACTGGTCCGGCGTGATCCCCGTGCAGGGCGGCTACGGCACGCCGATCCCCGCCGATGACCTCGACCCGGCCATCGCCCTGCCCGACTACCTCACCGCGCGCTGAGCCGGGGAAGGGGGCACCGGCCGTACCGATCCGCCCCCGGGACGCCGCCCGCGACGAGCAGGAACGGCACGACCGGCTCGCCCGGCACGACTTCCACCACCTCGCCGTGAACGGCTCCCCTTGCACTGCACCGCGCACGCGGTCGACGCCCCCGAGGAGAAGGCCGCGCTCCTGAACCGCCGGGCAGCGCCGCCGCACGCACGGACGAGGACGGCGGGGCGCCGGACGCCGAAGCCCGCGCCCCCGGTCGCGTCACACCGCGACGGGCTCCCTCCGCCGTGCCTCCGCCGCGGTCCTGGCCTCTGCGAAGGCGAGGCCCACCACGGCGGCGAGCAGCAGCAGGGTGCCGAGCACGATCGCAACGGTGAACCGCTCCCCGAGCACCGAGACCGCGATCAGGGCCGCGCTCACCGGCTCCAAGAGCATGACCACGGAAACCGTGGCGGCCCGGACCACGGCGGCCCCGGCGAAGTACAGCGCATAGGCGAGCGCGGTCGGCACCGCTGCGACGTAGACGATCAGCAGCACCAAGGTCGCCGGCGCCTCGGAGTGCGGGACGAGCCCCTCGGCCAACGCCGCGGGCAGCAACCCGACCGCCCCGATCGCGAAGGCCCAGGTGGTCGTGGTCAGTGCGTCCGTGCCGCCGCCGGAGCGACCGAGCCACCTGGTGAGCAGGGTGGTCACCGCATACCCGGCCGCCGAGACGGCCGCGAGGACGACACCCAGCGGACGGACCTCCGCGGTCCCGCCGCCGAGGACGAGGACGAAGAGGCCGGCGAGGGCCCCGGCAACGGCGGTGACCCCGCCGCACCCGAGGCGCTCCCCCAGGGTGATCCGGGCGCCGATCGCGATCAGGACGGGGCCCGCCCCCAGGGTGACGACGGTGCCGACCGCCAGGCCGGTGGCCTCGACGGCGGCGAAGTAGCTGCTCTGGAAGACGGTGAGGCCGATCCCGGTGCCGAGGATGCGGACGACCCGTCGACCGCGCGGTTCCCCGTGCGTACGGGCGGTGGTGCGCCGGGGCCGCAACGCCAGCGCGCCGAGCAGCAGGACGAGTCCGCCGACGCAGCGCCAGAAGGAGAGGGCCAGCGGGCCCGTGTCACTGATGCGGAAGATCAGGGAGGCTGCGGCACCGGCCGTGCCCCAGGCGATGCCGGCAACGGCGAGGTAGAGGAGGCTCCGCCCGATGGACAGGGGGGATCCCGAGGAGTTCGACACGTGGGTTCTCCGTGGAAGACGGGAGGGAAGGGTGGTCGCTGGCTCCGCGCGCGGGCAGCGACGAACCGCTCGGGGGCGAGGAATCGCCCGGCCGAGCCCGGTCTTCGTCGGAGGGGCCTCCGCGCGCTAGGCGGCGGGAGGCGGAAGCACGGTCGCATGCATGGTGCGCACCCTAGGACGCGGTCCGCCCGGACGACAAGTCCGGTTCGCTTCCCGCCCCTGCTGCGGAACCGGCCTGCGCACCGCGCCCGGTGGCGGCCTCCGCCCCGGAACCGGCCACCGGGTCGGAGGGCGACGCCTTCGGCGTCGAGGACTGGGCGATGAACGCTCCAAACAGGACCACGGCACCACCGAGGATCTGCGGCGCACCCAGGTGCTCGCCGAGCAGGAACCAGGCCAGGACGGTGGCGACGACCGCTTCCAGGCAGGCCACCACGCCCGCCACCTGGGGGGAGAGCCGGCGCACCGAGACGACTCCCGTGACGTAGGCGAGGACGGTGGCCACCAGCACGATCCACCCGAGGAGCAACCATGCGGGCACGCTGACCCCGTTCATGTCGGCGCGGCCGCCGAGGACGCTCCCGTCCATCCCCCAGGGGCGGGCGACGAACGTGAGGACGAGCGCGCCGATGAGCAGTCCGTACGCGATGACGCCGAGCGGATCGGCCTGCTCGGCCCCGTCTGTGCCCTGGTCGGAGAGGACGAAGTAGCCGACCTGGCAACCGGCGGCGGCGAGGGCCAGCAGGAGGCCGACGAGGTCGAAGCTCAGCCCGGACCAGATCTGCACGACGGAGGCGAGACCGCCGACGGCGAGGACGACGCCGAGGGCTGCGGCGCGCGTGACGGGCCGGCGCTGGACGAAGCGGACCCAGCCCAGGACGAGGGCGGGCGCGAGGTACTCGACGAGCAGGGCCACGCCGACGGGTATGCGGGAGATCGAGGCGAAGTAGAAGGCCTGGACGCCCGCGACGGCGAGCAGGCCGAAGCCCAGGAGGAGGGCCGGCCTGCGCCGCAGGAGGTCCCGATGGCGCCAGGCGACCGGGAGCGTGACGAGTGCGGCGCCGGCGACCCGGAGCCACACCACGTGGAGCGGGTCGAGCCCCGCCTCGATGAGGGGCTTGGCCGCCACTCCTGAACCACCGAATGCGAAGGCCGAGGCCAGGGCGAGCCCCAGGCCGGCACTTCTCCCCTGAGACGCGTGCATCGGGTCATCATGACAGGGCGGCGTCAGGCACGTAACCCCCGTTACACCTGTTGAGACCGCACCCCGTCCGGCAGGCCCTCCGTCTCGTCGATGCGGGCGGCGAGCACCGCGGGATCGACGCCCGCGCGGCGCAGGACCTCGACGGCCCGGCTCTCGGCGTCGACGGTGAGGGCGGCGAGCAGGTCGGTCCCGCGGGCCTGCGACTCGCCGCGTGCGGCGGCCCTCCGGAAGGCGCCCTCCAGGGCGGCCGTGGCGGCCGGCGAGCAGGGGGAGTTGCGGGGGTGCGGGGCTTCGGGACCGCGTGCGGCGGGCAGCAGGCGCCGGACCGCCGATTCCTCCACCGAACCCTGCCAGCGCAACCCGTACCCGATGGACCGCTGGACGAGGTAGCCGAGCACGCGCGGGAGCCTGCCGTCCCCTTCGAGCGTGGCCCTGGCCCCGGGGTCGGACTCGACCAGCGCGTGCAGGAGGTGGGCCGTGTCGACCTGGCGGTCGCCGTCACGGAGCGCCCGGCGCCGCGCACCCGAAACGACCGCCGCGAGCGTCGGCGTCAGGAGGGGGGCGAGCTCCGCGCGCGGGGCGACGGAGGACGGGAGTGGCTGGGGGCGCGGAACGGGATGGTGCACCCTCCCACTCCATCAGGCCCGGGCAGCAGGAACATCACCGGGGAGGAGCATCTCCGCGTCCCACGGGGGGTGGGCACGGACGCACGGCTCCTCCTCCTTGCGGATGAGATCGCGCGCGTAGCCCCCGAGGGGCGCGCGCCGCCTTGCCTCACGCCCCCGCTGCAACCACGGCTCCGCCTCCGCTCGTCCTCCTGTCGTGTTCTGGATGGTGGCACTGCCCGCACGCGACGGCCGGCAGTACGTGTACCGGGTGTACGCGCCCCGGGAAGCACTGCCGGCCGATCTGTTCTGGGCGGCGTTCCACTGCCACGAGGAGGACGGCGCGCCCCGCGCCTCGGACAGCTTCGACGCGGCAGAGATCTGGTGGTTCGGCGACGGGACGGACCCCGCGACCACCGGACTGACGGTTCGTCACCATTGAATGTTCGCGCCCCGCCCGCTACGTTCCGCGACACCGGAACCCAGTGGGCACGCGCGAAGGGGTGGTCTCATGGCCGAAGTCACTGCGGAGGCACGGATCGGGGCACCGGTCGGGAAGGTCTGGGCACGGCTCATGGACTTCCCCTCGTACGGGGACTGGAACGCCACCCACACCGACTTCCCGGGAGGCGGTCCGACCGCCCTGGAGGCGGGCGCCACCTTCACGGAGAACATGAAGCTGATGGGCTTTCCCGCCGAAGTGCTCTGGACGATCGAGGAGTTGGAGACCGAGCGCGCGTTCGCGATCAGGGGGAAGGGCCCGATGGGGGTCACCGTCGCCACGCGCTACGCCCTGGCGGCGGAGGGCGGCACGACGGCGGTGCGGATCGACGGGGAGTTCACCGGCGCGGCCGTCTCCCTGATGGCGGGCAAACTGCGGGACTCGGCAACGGCGGCGCTGAGCGAGTCCCTGCGCAAGCTGGCCGCCCTGGTGGACTGAACCGGGGCGCCGGGGAGGGCACCGGAAACGGCGTCGGGGCCCGCGGCGAACGCCACGGACCCCGACGGACCTCCACGCCTCAGCCCTCGTCGGCCAGGATCAGGTACAGCTTCTTGCGGGCCTCGTTGATCACGGCGACCGCCTTCTGCCGCTGCTCGGTGCTCCCGGTCTTCCACACCTGCCCGAACGCCTCCATCAGACCGAAGCCGGCCTGCCGGATCTCATTGACGGCTTCCCAGTCGACCCCCCGCCCGGCCTCTTCCCACGGCGCCTCGGGCCCCTGATCGGCCTCGGCCCGCCCGGATTCGGTGAGCGTGAACAGCTTCTTGCCGCCTTCGCTCGCGCTGATGATCAGCCCTTCGTCCTCCAGCATCTGGAGGGTCGGGTAGACCGAACCAGGACTGGGCTTCCAGGCCCCGTCACTGCGCTCGCCGATCTCCCGGATCATCTCGTACCCGTGCATCGGACGGTCCTTGAGGAGGGCCAGGATCGAAGCGCGCACGTCGCCGCGCCGCGCACGACCCCGACCGCCGCCGCGACCCCGGCCGCCGCCGAAGGGCCCGCCGCCGAACCCGGGCCCGAACGGCCCGAACGCGGCGCGCCGCCCCTCGAAGTCCCCCCGGGGTCCGGGGCCGCAGCCTCCACGGCCGTGCCCGTTTCCGTACTCGTGTCCATGTGAACGCATCGCAACGCTCCTTTCACCAGATACTCATCGACGAACCATCGCGATGCTTCAACGATATATCGGAACTGTTCATCGAACAAGACTCACGACCATGCGGGCCCTCGCACCTCCGGGAGGGGCGCAACCTTTGTGCACGGGTCGCACGCCTCGGGTCCGCACGCAAGGGTTGCCCGCACCTCGGGAGAGGAACATCCGCGAGCCGGCCCCGCCGCGTCAGCCCCGTCGCACGACGTCCTTCACGAACACGAGGCCGTCCGTCACCTCCAGGTGCTCCGGGTCCAGTGGCGCGTAGCCGAACCAGGGGGACGCCCGGGGAACGGGCGGTGCATCGGCGAGGAGGGTCGCCAACCGGCGGGCGTCGACCAGGCAGCGGTCGTCCGGCAGCGCGTACAAGCGCCCCTCGACGCTGTCCGGCGGCGGCACGCCCACCCCCTGGTGCCGGATCGTCCCCAGGGCCATGGCCACGAAGGCGTATTCCTCGCCCAGTTCGGCACTCGCCCGCGCTCCCGCGCTCCACCACTCCAGCGGCGCACCGCCCATCCGCATCGAACTCTTCGCCCGCTGGAGGTGGGCGTGATGGGCGTAGACGAAGGCCGGACCGCGGGCGGCGATCGCAAGGAGGTTCTGGGCCATCATCCGGTCCCGCACGGCGACCAGCCGGGCCAGACGGGTCGGCGAGGCCTCGGCCATCCCGTGGTGGTAGTGCAGCAGGCCGAGCGCGGCACGCCCGTACAGACGCGCCCGCTCCAAGCCGTTCCGGGAGTCGACGGCGATCAGATGGGGCGCCTGATCGTCGAGGAGCCCCACCAACTCGTCTGCGAGCAAGCGCAATTCACGGGCCCCGACGGTCCGGCCCACCGACCGGGCGGGATCGTGCATCACGGCGGGGTCGGTCCACCGCCCGTCGGCGCCGATCAGGGCGTCGAGGACCTCCGCACCGCAGGGGAGCAGGTCCTCGTCCACCCGGGCCGCCAGATAGGCGTGGAGTGCGGTGAGGGCCTGCCGGGGACTCTCGGCGCCGCTGATCTCCAGCGGGCCGTCGAAACCGGCGAAGTGGATGTGCTCGGAGGCGGGCCGGCCCTCGTTGTGGGCACGCATCCAACGCACCAGTTCCCGATTGGCTCCGGAGGCGCCCCAGCCGTGACTGAACCCGTGTTCCACGACCTCGTCGAGGGTGCCCGTGCCGGAGGTGATGTGGTCCTCCACGAGCAGCCCCCGCAGGCAGTCGGTCTCGATCGCGATCGTCCGGTAGCCCTGCTCCTCGACGAGTTGCCGGAAGAGGTCGTTGCGGAGGTCGAGCAGGGAGTCCTCGCCGTGGGTGGGCTCCCCCAGGGCGAGGAGCCGGGGCTTGGCGGGGAACAGCCGCATGACGGCGGCAGCCCCCACGGCATGAACGGCGTCCTTGATGTCGGTCGTCATTCCCTCAACGCTATCGCTGAACAATCGGTTGAAACTTTTCCGCGCTTTCCTTCGCTATCTTCGGCTCCATGGGAAGAAAACCTCAAAGCAGCGAGAAGCTGAGACCGGTCGATCTGGCGCGTGAGCACGGCCTGTCGACGCAGGCGGTCAGGAATTACGAGGAGGCCGGCATCCTTCCGGCCGCCGACCGCACCTCCAGCGGCTACCGCACCTACACCCCGCTGCACGCGTGCGCCCTGCGGACGTTCCTCGCCCTCCTGCCGGGGCACGGCCACCGGGCGACGACGGCGATCATGCAGGCGGTGAACCGGGGCGCGACCGACGAGGCACTCCGCCTCGTCGACGAGGGCCACGCCCAACTCCTGGACGACCGGCAGACCCTTCGGGCCGTGACGGGCGCCCTCCGTGACGTGCAGCCCTCCGCCGGCCCCCCACGGGGCGCGACGTCCGGGCCCGGCGGCACGTTCATCGGGCCGCTGGCCGGAAGGCTCGGCGTCCGCCCGGCGACGCTGCGCGCCTGGGAGCGGGCCGGCCTGGTGCTCCCGCACCGCGATCCGAAGACCGGCTACCGCGTGTACGACGGGGCAGCCGTACGGGACGCCCGACTGACCCACCAACTCCGTCGGGGCGGATACCTGTTGGAACAGATTGCTCCGCTGATCGCCCAAGTGCGGTCGGCAGGCGGCCTGAAACCGCTGGCAGCCGCGCTCGACGACTGGCAGGATCGGCTCTCGGCCCGCGGGCGGGCGATGTTGACCGGGGCCGCGGCGCTGGAGGCGTACCTCCGTGCGCGCGAACGAGGCCGCTCCAGCTGACGGGATCGACGCCGTGCCGACGCATTCGCTCCTGGGCAGGGCCCAGGAGCTGTGGGAGGAACTGGCCCACGCACCAGGGGCTTTCGTGCCCCACACCGTGCGCGTGATCGTTTCCCCGGATGCGGGGCTGTGCCCACCCGGCTGGGGCGGCGTGGTCGCGCTCGGAGGCTCGGCCGTCGTGACCGTGCCGAGCGAGCGCACGGCCGCGGCGGTACGCACCGCCCTGTCGGACCTCCCCGCGGCGGCCCTCACGGACCCCGCCTCCGTGAGCGCGGTGCTCCCCGTGACCGGGATCCTCGGACCCGCCACCCTGGCGTACGCCTCCCCGGAGGGGTTCCGGCCGGCCGTCGACGCGTCCTCGGCCGTGGAGCGGCTGCCGGCCGACCACCCCGCACTCAGGCTCCTGGAGGAGGAAGCCGGCCGGAGCGACTCCGCGGAGGCCTCACTGGGCGAGATCACCTCGTCCGCCTTCGTGGTCCGCGAGCGCGGCCGGGTGGTGGCCGCAGCCGGCCATCGGACCTGGCCGTGCCGAACGGCCCACATCAGCGTGCTGACGGCCCCGGGCTCGCGCGGCCGTGGCCTCGCCCGGACGGCCGCCTCGGCCGTCGTCGCCGAGGCCCTCTCCGCGGAGCTGCTGCCACAGTGGCGCGCCCGTTCCCCTGCCTCACGACGGGTCGCCGCCGCACTGGGCTTCGAGGAGTTGGGTACCCAACTCTCCTTCGCGCTCTCCTGACCGCCCCCTCCGTCCACGAACCGCCCCGCACCCCGGGCCTGCGACACTCTTGGCCATGACAGCCGAGGCCCTGCCGCTCTTCACCCAGTTCACCGCCCCCGCATCGGTGCCCGTCGGACTCCTGACGGGCCTCGCCGACTGCTGGACCGAGGTGAGCGACGCAGGTGGAGCCGCCGGTTTCCCCTTCCCACCGGTGGATCCCGCCGCGGTCGCCGCCGCGGTCGACCGGATCGTCACGGGACTCGACCCGGTGCGCTGCCGTCTCCTCGTCGCCACCGTCGACGGCGCCCTGGCGGGTTGGCTGTGCCTCCGCCGCGACCCTGATCCGCTGGTCGCCCACTGGGGCACCCTGCACCACGTCCAGACCCGCCTCGGAGTCCGCGGCCGCGGCATCGGTGCGGGCCTGGTGCGGCGCGCCCGGGAGATCGCCCGCGACGAGATGGGCTTGGAGCAGTTGAGGCTGGCGGCACGCGGTGGCAGCGGACTCGAAGCGTTCTACGGCCGGCTCGGCTGGCGCGAGGCCGGTCGCTGGCCCAGGGCCCTGCGGCTGTCCGCCGAGGACCACCGCGACGAGGTCCTCATGGTGCTGACGCCCCTGTGACCCGGCCGGGAGCGCCGCCGGGGGCTTCCTCCCCGCCCTGACGGCCGGGACGAAGCGGTCCAGTTCTCGGCGATTGGCCTTGGTCCGCCTTTTTCCGTGCCCGGTACGGTCACGGCATGCGCATCCGAATCGTTGACGCCTTCACCGACCAGCCCTTCTCCGGCAACCCGGCCGGCGTCCTGCTCCTCGACTCCTTCCCGGACGACGCCTGGCTCCAGAAGGTCGCCGCCGAGGTCAACCTCTCCGAGACGGCCTTCGCCCACCCGCTGCCCGGCGGCGGTGGGGCCGACTGGGCCCTGCGCTGGTTCACGCCCACCACCGAGGTCGACATGTGCGGCCACGCCACCCTGGCCACCGCCCACGTCCTGCACTCCACCGGAACCGCGAGCGGCAGCGTCCGCTTCACGGCCCGCTGTGGCGTGCTGATCACCACGGCCGAGGCCGACGGCACGATCACCATGGACTTCCCCACCTCTTCGCTCGCTCCGGTGCCCGTCCCCGAGGGCTTGGAGAAGGCGCTCGGCGCCGAAGTCCTCGCCGTCCACGACACGGCCGCCCACATCGGCGACCTGCTCGTCGAGCTGCGTGACGAGGCGGCCGTCCGCTCGCTCGCTCCTGACCTCGCCGCCCTCAAGGGCCTCTCCTCGCGCGGGGTCATCGCCACCGCCGCCGCCGAACGTCCGGACAGCGGGTACGACTTCGTATCGCGCGGTTTCTTCCCCGCCGTAGGCATCGACGAGGACCCGGTGACGGGCAGCGCCCACACCGCCCTCGCCCCGTACTGGTCGGCCAGGTTCGGCCGGGAGGACCTCACCGGCTTCCAGGGCGGAGCCCGCACGGGCCGCGTCCGCACCCGTCTGCGCGGTGAGCGCACCCTGCTGAACGGCCATGCCGTCACCGTCATCGAGGGCGAGCTGAACGCCTGACCGGGAGGGCCCTCGGGGACGGGGCGCACGGCTCGGCCGCAGCCCCGTCCCCGTCACGCGGTCGGCAGCCAATCCACCTTCCCGGCCAGCAGGCCGTATCCCACGAAGGCCACGATGTCGAGCAGCGCGTGCGCCACGACCAGCGGCCCGACCCGTCCCCACCTGCGGTACAGCAGCACGAAGACCACGCCCATGACCACGTTGCCGAGGAAGCCGCCGATCCCCTGGTAGAGGTGGTACGAGCCGCGCAACACCGAGCTCGCCACCAGCGCGGCCATCGGCGACCACCCCAACTGGCCCAGCCTGCGCAGCAGGTAGCCGACGACGATGACCTCCTCCAGGACGGCGTTCTGCACCGCCGAGAGGATGAGCACCGGGTACTTCCACCACACGTCGGGCAGGGACTCCGGCACCACCGTCAGGTTGAACCCGGACGCCCGTGCCGCCAGGTAGAAGGCGAGGCCCGCGCTCCCGATGCCCGCCGCGACCAGTGCACCCCGTCCGAGGTCGAACCACGGCCGGGTCCGGTCGAAGCCGATGGCCCGCAGCCCTGCGCCCTCCCGCAGCAGCAGATGGGCGACGAGCACCACCGGGACGAGCGCCGTGGCGATGCCGAAGAGTTGCCAGGACAGGTCGAGCCAGGGTCGCCCCGGCGCGTACGAGCCGTTCAGCGTCGCCGCCTGCTCCTTCAGCGAGCCCGGTTTGGTCAGCGAGCCGATGAAGCTGATGAGCGAGGACACCGCGCTCGCTCCCAACGAGAGCGCGAGCACGATGAGCATCTCGGAGCGCAGCACACCGCGCGGCAGGCCGTCGGGGGGCGGGGCGGCATCCCTCAGTTCCTTCTCCGACACCACACCTGTCTCCACTTCCCCGTCGCGGGCACACGCCGTTCCGGTGGCCCCACGTCCGGGACCACCTTGACATGATCACCCATCGCCGGGCGGGGATGCCCGGGGCGGGGCCCGATCCGGAACGGGGTCAGTCGATCCCCACCGGCCAGGTGTGCACCGGCTCGCCCGTGAGCATCAGCTCCCGGTAGCGCCGGGTCATCGCCGCGAGCGCCGCCTCGCGGTCGAGGCCCGCGTCCAGGGCGCGGTGGAAGGTGTCGGCCTGCCAGGAGGCCCCGTTCACCCGCCGCAGACAACGTTGCTCGATGACGCCGAGGTAGAAGTCCCGGTCCGCCGGCTCCACGTGCCAGGAGTCGAGGCCCGCCGCCGCCAGCGGCAGCAGCTCGTCGAGGACGAGCCGGACGGCCGGCAGGCTCGCGACGCCGCCCGCGCGTCCCGCACGGGGCCAGCGCAGCTCCGCCTCGATGCCGTGGCGGCAGGCGGCGTCGAAGTTGGCCTCGGCATCCTGGAAGGCCATCCGCTTCCAGACGGGCCGGGAGTCCTCGGCGAGCGAGCGGACGAGGCCGTAGTAGAAGGCGGCGTTGGCGATCACGTCGGTGACGGTGGGGCCGGCAGGCAGCACCCGGTTCTCGACGCGCAGGTGCGGGACCCCGTCGACCCAGCCGTACACCGGCCTGTTCCAGCGGTAGACGGTGCCGTTGTGCAGGACCAGTTCCTGGAGGCGCGGCACCCCTCCCCGGTCGAGCACGAGCAGCGGGTCCTCCTCGTCGCAGAGGGGCAGCAGCGCCGGGAAGTAGCGGACGTTCTCCTCGAAGAGGTCGTACACCGAGTCCACCCAGCGCTCCCCGAACCAGGTCCGCGGTCGTACGCCCTGCGATTGCAGCTCGGGCGGACGGGTGTCGGTGGCCTGCTGGAAGAGCGGCGGCCTGGACTCGCGCCACAGCTCGCGGCCGAAGACGAAGGGGGCGTTGGCGCCGAGCGCTATCTGGACGCCCGACACGGCCTGCGCCGCGTTCCACACGGCGGCGAACCGGGTGGGGGTCACCTGGAGGTGCAACTGCACCGAGGTGCAGGCCGCCTCGGGCACGATCGACTCCGTCGTGCACAGCAGTCGTTCGACGCCGTGGATGTCGAGGGTGAAGTCCTCGCCGCGGGCGGCGAGGATCTGGTCGTTGAGCAGCGTGTAGCGGTCGTTGGCCGACAGGTTCGCGGGAACCAGGTCGGACTGTGCGAGCGTGGGCAGAATGCCGATCATGACGACCCCGGCATCGAGTTCCGCGGCTTTGCGGTCGGCGTATCCGATGCCGGTTCCGATCTCCTCCGCCAGCCGGTCGAAAACCCGCCCGCCGAGCTGGTGGGGCGCGATGTTGACTTCCAGGTTGAACATTCCGAGTTCCGTCTGGAAATCAGCGCTGGCGATCTTTTCGAGAACCGGCCCGTTCAACATGCGGGGCAGCCCGTCGGCACCGGCGAGATTGAGTTCGATCTCCACGCCCATGAGATTGCGCGGCCGATCGAACCGCTTCTCCGCCAGCAGACGCGCGAGTCCCGCGAGGCACTGCTGGAGTTTCCTCCGGTACTGCTGCCGATCCGACGGACCGAACCCGTCGGCCACGACCTTCTCCCCCATCGAAGCGTCCCTCCCCGAGTGGGCAGCCGCCACGACGGCCGCGCGTCTCGGACGATGATGCCCACCCGACTGATCCACAACGCCTGCGGGACCGGCCTGTCGGAGGATAGGCTGGATGAAGCGCTCGACTGGCACATTCCCAGGGCAGGGAACGTCCGACATATTCTCTTGGCACATTCCCCTGAGGCGGCGAAGCAAAATCCGGCCGTCCCCCGCGAGGAAAAATCCGCAGGTCGGAGTGACGCCACCTTCTGGATTCCCTTGCAACTCCCTTTCTTTTCGACCGGATGACACCTTGCCAGGAGTATCCGCGGCACCTAGCGGAAACACTCTGTGAACACTTGTCGTATAAACTCCGCGGACGAGGCAGAGTGTTGGCGCCCGGCCATGGCCCCATGGCCCCTCTCTGGCCCCGCCGTCGACAGCGCCGTCGTACCTGCCCACGCTTCACCGTGTCTCCTGAGTGAGAGGCGTCCCACCATGCTTCGACCTTCCCCGGCCCCCGCGCCGGCCCTGCGTAGCGTCCTCGCGGCCCTCGGTTCGCCGACCGCCGTCCGCGAGCCGCGGACTCCCGCCCTGCGCGCCGCACAGGGACCGCTGAGCCCCCAACACCCCCTGCCCGTGCACGTCCTCGGCGTCACCGGGACACCGGGGCTCGCCCCCCGGGCCCAACTCACCGGCTGGCGCTTCCTCATCAGCGACGGGGACCGGGCCATCGCCGCCGCGGACACCATGCTCACCCCGGACGGCTGGTCGTTCTCGCACTTCTTCGAAGGACCGTACGTCCCCTCCATGGAGCGGGCCCTGCTCCAGGCCCAGTCGCTGCCCGTCGCCTACCGGCCGCGCCTGCTCTCCGTTCCGGAGCTCTACATGCTGACGCTGTGGTTGCAGCCCGGCCCGGAGGCGGAGGCGACGGAGGACGCCCCGGCGGCAACCGATCTGATGGTGCCCCTGGCACCCGCACCACCGGGCATCGTGGCCCACCAGTCCTACCGGTTCGCCGAGCTCCTGCTCGTCCTGAGCACGCGCCTCGCGCCGCCGCCGCTCCTGGGCTCGGGGGCGCCCGCCTGAGCCCGGCGCCCCGCGCCGCCGCCCCGTGACCCGGCCGGGCCACGGGGCGCACTGACGTCCGGGCGCGCCGCCCGAACACCCTGTCCGAACATTCCTCCCGGACGGACTAGCCCGCTGGGACCACCCCGAACCATCCGAAGGGACCCTGTAGTTGGCCTGAACCGCCCCTGCGGGTGATGCGTCTTCTCCGCAGAGGACGAGCTGACGTGAAATACCTGCGGAAGCGCGTCCGTGGGGCAACACTGTGACCGGAAGCAACCTACCGACGGGGGCGGCCATGAGCGCGCAGAGCCGCAGGACATCCACCACGACGCAGCGAAAGAACCCACCCATGTGCCAGCACCAGCCTGCCTGTCCCACCGCCGACTCAGCTGACCGCGAGGCGGCCCGACTGACGGCGCACCACCCGGAACAGGGCTGGAGCCTGCTGTGCAACGGCGTCCTCCTGTTCGAGGACACCGGCGAGCTGCTGCCGGACGGACAGATCATCGCCCCGCACCGGCCGCTGACGGCGGGGCAGGTGACGACGGCCGCCTGAAAGCGCCCGGAGGGGACGGGCGGGAAGCGAACGCCGAGGGCCGGCCCGGAGAAAAACCTCCGGGCCGGCCCTCGCATCGTGATCAGTTGTCGTACTCGTCCAGCGGCGGGCAGGAGCAGACCAGGTTCCGGTCGCCGAAGGCACCGTCGATGCGGCGCACCGGCGGCCAGTACTTGTCCGCGACCGAGACGCCGGCGGGGAAGACCGCCTC
Organism: Streptomyces sp. NPDC058872; assembly: GCF_042743065.1. Classification (NCBI taxonomy): domain Bacteria; kingdom Bacillati; phylum Actinomycetota; class Actinomycetes; order Kitasatosporales; family Streptomycetaceae; genus Streptomyces; species Streptomyces sp. NPDC058872. The sequence goes on along the minus strand of NZ_JBHYMK010000020.1, from coordinate 14,128 downwards.
CTCGCGCGTGTACGGGTGGTTCCACTCGCCGCCCAGTGCAGCCGCGGTGTGCGGGGCGTTGTGCAGCGGGTTGTCCTCGCCGGGCCACTCGCCGGAGGCGACCTTCTCGATCTCGCTCCGGATCGCGATCATCGTGTCGCAGAAACGATCGAGCTCGGCCAGGTCCTCGGACTCCGTCGGCTCGATCATCAGGGTGCCGGCCACCGGGAAGGACATCGTCGGCGCATGGAAGCCGTAGTCGATGAGGCGCTTGGCGATGTCGTCGACGGTGACGCCGGTCGCCTTGGAGAGCGGACGCAGGTCCACGATGCACTCGTGGGCGACCAGACCGGCCGGACCGGTGTAGAGCACCGGGTAGTGCGGCTCCAGGCGCTTGGCGATGTAGTTCGCCGCGAGCACGGCGACCTGGGTGGCGCGCTTGAGGCCTTCGCCGCCCATCAGCCGCACGTACGACCAGGAGATCGGAAGGATGCCGGCGGAGCCCCACGGGGCGGCCGAGATCGGGCCGACACCGGTCTCCGGGCCCGCGGTGGGCTGGAGCGGGTGGTTCGGCAGGTACGGCGCGAGGTGGGCGCGCACGCCGACCGGGCCGACACCGGGGCCACCGCCGCCGTGCGGGATGCAGAAGGTCTTGTGCAGGTTCAGGTGGGAGACGTCTCCGCCGAACTTGCCCGGCTTGGCCAGACCGACCAGTGCGTTGAGGTTGGCGCCGTCGACGTACACCTGACCGCCGGCCTCGTGGACCTCGGCGCAGATGTCGGCGACGTGCTCCTCGAACACTCCGTGCGTGGACGGGTAGGTGATCATCAGCACGGACAGCTCGTCGCGGTACTGGGCGATCTTGGCGCGGAGGTCCTCGACGTCGACCTCACCGTCGTCGGCGGTCTTGACGACGACGACCTTCATGCCGGCCATCACGGCGGAGGCGGCGTTGGTGCCGTGCGCGGAGGACGGGATGAGGCAGACGGTGCGCTGCTCGTCCCCGTTGGCACGGTGGTAGGCACGGACGGCCAGCAGACCGGCGAGCTCGCCCTGGGAACCGGCGTTGGGCTGGATCGACACCTTGTCGTATCCGGTGACCTCGGCGAGGCGCTCCTCCAGCTCGGTGATGAGCGTGAGGTAGCCCTGCGCCTGCTCGACCGGTGCGAAGGGGTGGATCTGACCGAACTCGGGCCAGGTGACCGGCTCCATCTCGGTCGTCGCGTTCAGCTTCATGGTGCAGGAGCCGAGCGGGATCATGCCGCGGTCGAGCGCGTAGTCGCGGTCCGCGAGCTTGCGCAGGTAGCGCAGCATCGAGGTCTCGGAGCGGTGCGCGTGGAAGACCGGGTGGGTCAGGTACGCGTCGGAGCGCAGCAGACCGGCGGGAACGGAGTCCTCGACGACGGCGTCCAGGGCCTCGACGTCGGCGGTCACGCCGAAGGCGCCCCAGACGGCCGCGATCTGCTCGCGTCCGGTGGTCTCGTCGCAGGAGACGTACACCAGGTCGGCATCGGCGCGGTGGAGGTTCACCCCGGCCTCGCGGGCGGCGGCGACGACCTCGTCGGCCTTGCCGGGCACGCGGACCGCAAGGGTGTCGAAGAAGGAGCCGTGCACGACCTCGACGCCACCGGCGGTGAGGCCCGCGGCGAGGATCGCGGCGTACCGGTGGGTGCGCTGCGCGATCTGCTTCAGGCCGTCGGGACCGTGGTAGACCGCGTACATGCCGGCCATGACGGCGAGCAGCACCTGGGCCGTGCAGATGTTGCTGGTGGCCTTCTCGCGGCGGATGTGCTGCTCGCGGGTCTGCAGGGCCAGCCGGTAGGCGCGATTGCCGTCGGCGTCGACGGAGACGCCCACCAGACGGCCGGGCAGGGAGCGGGCGTGCTTGTCCTGGACGGCCATGTAGCCGGCGTGCGGGCCGCCGAAGCCCATCGGCACGCCGAACCGCTGGGTCGTGCCGACGGCGATGTCGGCACCCAGCTCGCCGGGCGGGGTGAGCAGCGTCAGAGCCAGCAGGTCGGCGGCGACCGTGACGATCGCACCGAGCTCGTGGGCGGCGTCGACGAGCGGCTTGATGTCGCGGACGGCACCGGAGGCGCCCGGGTACTGGAGCAGCACGCCGAAGACGCCGCGCTCGGCGACCTCGGCGGGAATGCCCCCGCTCAGGTCGGCGACGACGACCTCGACGCCGGTCGGCTCGGCACGGGTCTCGATGACGGCGATGGTCTGCGGCAGGGCGTCGGCATCGACGAGGAAGACCCCGTTCTTGACCTTCCCGACGCGCCGGGAGAGCGCCATGGCCTCGGCTGCGGCGGTGCCCTCGTCGAGGAGGGAGGCACCGGAGGTCGGCAGACCGGTCAGGTCGGCGACCACGGTCTGGAAGTTGAGCAGCGCCTCGAGGCGGCCCTGTGAGATCTCGGGCTGGTAGGGCGTGTAGGCGGTGTACCAGGCCGGGTTCTCCATCACGTTCCGGAGGATGACCGGCGGGGTGAAGGTCCCGTAGTAACCGAGGCCGATCATCGGGGCGAGGACCTGGTTGCGGTCGGCGAGCGAGCGGAGCTCGGCGAGGACCTCGGCCTCGGTGCGCGCGCCCGGCAGGCCCAGCGCCTCGGCGTTCTTGATCACGTCCGGCACCGCGGCGGCCGTGAGCTCGTCGAGCGAGCCGTAACCGACCTGGGCGAGCATCTTGGCCTGGGCTTCGGCGTCGGGCCCGATGTGCCGCTGCTCGAACGGGATGCCCTGTTCGAGCTCGGAGAGCGGAATGCGGTTGGCGGTCATGTACGGAGGCCTCCTGGTCGTCACGACCTGCGAGGGGCACCACGGCGCGGGTACCCGGACGGCCTCCCCCTCTGTCATCTCAACCTGAGAGCTTCACCGGCACGCCTCGCGGCACGCCGGCTTTCACCGTCGGTGAGAGCGGAATGCCGTCGGACATCCGCCCTGCTTTCCAGAGTGACCTCGTCCGCGCGGTACAGGGGCCTGAGAGATTCCGGGGAGGATTTGCTCCTTCGGCGCCCACCGGAAGGTTTTTCCGGGGGACTCTCCCGCACGGGGTCGGCAGCCACAACCAGCCTACCAGCGAGGTTGCGACTCCCATCGCTCAAGTGGCCGACATCCCAGATGTGCCTTTTCGTAGGTGTAGGGCAGTTGCGACCAGTTGGAGGGACCGTGCAGACCGATATCGATCCGCGCAGCCTGATAGGCCGCAAGGCGTTCGACCGCAGTGGGCACAAGATCGGAACCGTGGACGAGGTGTACCTGGACGACGCGACCGGGATTCCGGAGTGGGCCGCGGTCCGCACGGGCCTGTTCGGCCGGGACGCCTTCGTCCCCCTGGAACCGAGCGACCTTCTCGACGACGGCCTCCACGTCCCGTACGAGCGGGCCCTCATCAAGGACGCCCCGGACTTCGGGGTGGGCCGCCACCTCTCCCCCCAGCAGGAACTCCAGCTCTACCGCCACTACGGCCTCGCCCTGCCGCCCCCGCCCACGGACGCCCCGGACAAGGACTTCGGCCGCCTGGCGGGCCAGGACGGCTCCTGAGACCGCGTCCCGCGGCGGCATCCGCGGGGTTGCTGCCGCCGCGGGGCGCACAACCGACCGCCGTCGGGTCCGCCCTCCCCCGCATCACGGCACCGCGCCCCCCGGCACCAGCGGCACGGGCTCCGCGGGCACCAGCTCAGGGTCGTCCACGGAGAACGTCCGCACCCTGCCCGGCGCGGACCACGGCTCCTCGAACCGCACCGTGACCCTGCCGAGCCCGCTCCCCTGGACCCAGCCGGCCCCGTACACCGCGTGCCGCACGTCGTGTCCGGGCGACCAGTGCCTCTCCACGGTCCCCGCGGCCCCGGGCCCGGCCGCTTCCTCGACGGTCGCACCGGGGCCTCCCGCGGTCCCCGGTTCCTCCGCACCGGGACCTTCCCCGACGCCCTCCCCTCCACCGGGCTCCGCGCCGGCACCCGCCTCGGCCTCCGCCTGGGCGAACAGGTCCTCCTGCGTGTAGTCGGCGAGCCCGCTCACCCCCACCCCCAGCAAGCGCACACCCCCCGTCGTGTCCACGGCTTCGAGCAGCCGTCCGGCGGCCTCCCGCACCACGCCGGGGTCATCCGTCGGCCCCCGCAGCGTCTCGGACCGGGTGAGCGTCGAGAAGTCGTAGCGCCGCACCTTCAGGACGATGGTCCGTCCCGAGTGCCCCGAGGACCGAAGCCGCCCCACGCAGCGCTCCGCAAGCCGCTCGACCTCGGTCCGGATCCGCACCCGGTCGTGGAGGTCCACGTCGAAGGTGTCCTCGACGGACACCGACTTGGCGTCCCGCTCGGCCACCACGGGCCGTTCGTCGTGCCCCTGGGCCATCCGGTACAGCGAGGCGCCGTGCGCCCTCCCCAGCAGCCGCACGAGCTCGTCCTCACCCGCTTCCGCGAGGTCGGAGACGGTGGCCATCCCGGCACGCCGAAGGTGCTCCCCGGTGGCCGGACCGACCCCGGGCAGGATGCGTGCCGACCGCGGCCCGAGGAGCTCCTTCTCGGTCCCGGGCTCGATGACGACGAGCCCGTCCGGCTTGGCCTCCTCCGAAGCGATCTTCGCGATCATCTTGGACCCGGCCAGCCCCACGGACCCGGTGAGCCCGGTCGCCGCGAGGATGTCGTCCCTCAGCCGCTCCCCCGCGGCCCGTGCGCCCGCGCTGTCGTCGGCGACGCCGCCGGCTTCGAGGTCCACGAAGGCCTCGTCGAGGCTCAGCGGCTCCACGAGCGGGGAGAGCTCGCGGAGCAGCTCCATGACCCGGTCGCTGATCGACCGGTAGAAGGCGAAGCGCGGCACGAGGTACGCCGCGTTCGGCGCCAGCCGCCGCGCCTGCCCCATGGGCATGGCCGAGTGGACTCCGAAGCGACGCGCCTCGTAGGAGGCGGTAGCGACCACCCCCCGTGGTCCGAGACCACCGACCACCACGGGCTTTCCGCGCAGGCTGGGCTTCGCCGCCTGCTCGGCAGCGGCGAAGAAGGCATCCATGTCGAGGTGCAGGATCGTGGGCGCGGATCTCACGGTCCCGATGCTGCCTCACACCACTGACAACGGCGGGGCCGATCGCTCCGCACCGGAGCGGCCGTCGGATGACCGGGACCCTTCCCTGGACGTCCCACCGGGGTCAGACGGCTCTGTCACGCCGCCGTCGTGCCAGCTCATCGCCCGGATTGTGCCTGATCAGCGTCTCGCCGGTGTCGATCCGCTCCCCGTGCAACTGCGAGAGCGCCGCCTCGACATCACGCCAGACCACGCCGACGGCGATGCCGAAGACTCCCTGTCCCCCCTGGAGCAGGTCGACCACCTCGTCGGGCGACGAGCACTCGTACACCGTGGCCCCGTCGCTCATCAGCGTCATCCGCTCCAGATCCTGGAAGCCCCGGGCGCGCAAGTGCTGCACGGCGGCCCGAATGTTCTGGAGGGCCACCCCGGTATCGAGGAAACGCTTGACGATCTTCAACACGACGACGTCGCGGAAGCTGTACAACCGTTGCGTCCCCGACCCGTAGGCGGGCCGCACGCTCGGTTCCACGAGGCCGGTGCGCGCCCAGTAGTCCAGCTGTCGGTAGGTGATCCCGGCTGCGGCGCAGGCCGTGGGGCCGCGGTAGCCGATCGCTTCTCCGGCCGGCCCCGTACCGCCGTCCGTGCCCGTTCCGAAGTCGCCCACACTGCCGTGAAGCGGATATGGACCGCTCCCTCCGGACGCGTGCCCGAGGGAGCTCCCTGCCCTACCGTCCGCGCTGCTCATCACGCCGACCCTCCGTCCTTGACCTGCCCACACGAAGGTAGGCAGTCACTCGGGGTGCGTCAACGATCGCCACACTCGGCACGCCGAGTGATAATCACCCTGAGAGTGGTTTCGCGTGCCCCTCTCCGGGAAAGGCTAGTCGAATGGTCTGACAGCACCCCACGAACGGCCTCGGGCCACGCCGCCCCGTTTCACTGGTTGCTGCTCCCGAAGTCCTCTGGCGAGATCTGGTCGAGGAACTCGCGGAACTTCTCCACCTCGTCCTCCTGCTCGTCCGGGATCGCGATGCCCGCATCGTCCAACACGCCGTCGCTGCCGAAGATCGGCGTCCCGGTGCGGAGGGCCAGCGCTATCGCGTCCGACGGCCGCGCACTCACCTCGACGCCGCTGGCGAAGACCAGCTCGGCGTAGAAGACGCCGTCACGCAGATCCGTGATGCGGACTTCGGTGAGCTCCTGCCCCACGGCCTCCAGCACGTCCTTGAAGAGGTCGTGCGTCAACGGTCGCGGAGGGGCCATCCCCTGCTGGGCGAAGGCAATCGCGGTCGCCTCCCCCGGTCCGATCCAAATGGGGAGGTAGCGATCGCCTCCCACTTCGCGCAGGAGCACGATCGGCTGGTTGGAGGGCATTTCCACGCGGACACCCACAACGTCGAGCTCGTTCACACAGCAACCCTAGGACGTGCCCGACCGGTTTGGATAGTCGGGCCCCCTCACGGTCGCATTCCGATTCACTGCAACCGAACGCCCAGGGCGGTCTGGACGAGAGCCGCGTGCAGTCGCACCGACTGGGCGGCGAGCTCCTTGGCGGTGGCCTCCGCATGCGCCCTGGTCTGCGGGTTGCGGTGGCGCCGCAGGGGCGCGACGACCTGCTCGATCAGTCCCGCCTCCCGGTCGGCAGCCGCCTTGACGGCCCTCAGGTGGCGGGGTTCCAGACCGAACCTCCCCAAGCCCGCAACCAGCCTGGCGACGATCACCGCCTCGGCGTCATAACCGCCGCCCTCCGCCTCGGCGATCAGGCCGTACGACTCCCACTCGGCGAGTTCCGTCTCGGTCACCTCGGCGGCGGCGATCAGCTCGGCACGCCCGATGCGACTGACGGTCGACGGCTCCACCACCGCATCCTGCTCCCAGGACCCCTCGAGGGGGTCCCGCCGACGCCCGGGTGCGGGAAGGCTGACCTGCTCCCCCCTCGCAAGGGCGTCGAGGTGCTCGCGGATGACCTTCAACGGAAGGTAGTGGTCCCGCTGCATCCGCAGGATCTGGGCCAGTCGCTCCACGTCCTGCGGACTGAACTTGCGGTATCCGGAAGCCGTCCTACGGGGCTCGACCAAGCCCTCGGCCTCAAGGAACCTGATCTTGGAGATCGTCACTTCGGGAAATTCGTCGCGCAACTGGTTCAGCACCGTGCCGATGCTGACCAGCCGGTCGCCCGCAGTGGCGGTGCCGGACTCGGCACCGCCCGTCGGTGTTCGCAGCATGAACCTTCCCTGAAGGGGATTCCCCGAGGCGTCACACGCCTCGCTGGCTCGAGTAGAAGACCAACCGGTACTTCCCGATCTGCACCTCGTCGCCGTTCGACAGGACGACCGAGTCGATCGGCTCGCGGTTGACGTACGTGCCGTTGAGGCTGCCGACGTCGGAGACGGTGAAGCTGCCGTCCTGGGCCCGCCGGAACTCGACGTGCCGCCGGGAGACCGTGAAGTCGTCCAGGAAGATGTCGCTCTGCGGATGACGGCCGGCCGTCGTCAGTTCGCTGTCGAGCAGGAAACGGCTGCCCGAATTCGGGCCCCGGCGCACCACGAGGAGCGCGGAACCGGGCGGAAGCGCCTCCACTGCCGCCAACGCCTCGGGCGAGAGCGAGGGCAACTGCGTCTGGCCCGTGATCTCCGCTTCATAGGCCTCCAGGCCCGAGATGGAGATCGTCGACGTCGTCTCCGACGCACGCTCAGCGGCAGCCCCGCCCCGCAGCGGCGTACCGCAGTGGGAGCAGAAGCGGCTGTCGGCCGTGTTGCGGTGACCGCACCTCGTACACACCGGCATGGACGCGTCCTCCTGCCGCGGTTGCCCCGCGGAGGTCTGTGTCGCGTACGGGTCGGGGGTAAACCCTCCACCCGTACTTGAGGTTGATGGTTCCCCGAAACCTATGCGCGCGGCCCCGGTGGGGTCAACAGAAGACGCGCCCTGCGCGCCCGAAATGTCACCGCCCGGACCCTCGATCTCGTCACGGAAGAGCGGGCGTTCGCCACCCTGCTCCTCGCTCTGGGCGTGGCGCGACGCGGCGTGCCTGGCGTTGCCGCCGTCCTCGCGTGCGCTCTTGCCGAACAACTTCCCAAACAACTTCACGGGCGATTCCCCTTGACCGAAACAGACCCGCCCGTGGGGCAGGACGAACCGAGATCCTTCACACCTGCCGACCCGGACACCTTCACAACGTCCGTATCCTCCGGACAGTTTCCACCACGCACCACCCTTGTGGTGCGCCGACCCCCCGCAACGACTTGCGCTTGTCGCGGGCCCCGCCTCATATCCTTCTCACTGCGATGACGACTGAGCGTAGTCAGGCCGCTTCGCGGGTCGCAAGGCGTCGACGACGATCTTCGACGCTTGCTCCACCGTGGCCGTGGCCTGCTCCTTCTCCAGGGTCTGCACGACGCCACCGGGGATGTTGAGCGCGGGCTCAAGATCCTCGGGCTTGCCGATGACCTTGAAGACGTACGGAGCGGTCACGTTCGTTCCATCGATCTGCATGTCTTCACCGCTGCCGGTGAAATAGCTGTCCGCGACGACGCGGACACCGTTCACCTGGATCGCCTCTGCCCCTGCCGCACGCAGCTCCTGGATGGCATCGAGCAGCATGTCGGACTCGACGGCCCCGGTGGGGTCACCGATGGTCAGGGTGATGCCCGGGCCTTCGGCCATGACGGTACCGGCCAGGATGCCGAGCTGCCGTTCCCTCTCCTGGGTCTGCTTGCGGGCCTCTTCGGCCTGGTCCGAACTGGACTCCAGCTCGGAGCGCTGCTTCTCCAGACGCGCCTTCTCGTCCTCGAGGCGCTGTGTGCGGTCGTCGAGTTCGTCGAGGATCCTCACCAGGTCCTCTCTCCGGGCCCCGCGCAGCGCACTGTTGTCGCTCGTCGAGGAGACCTGGATGGCCAGGCCGAGACCGAGGACGAACAGCAGGAGTGCCACGACGAGTTGGGCCCGGGTGATGCGCGGCGGCCACAGGGCGGCGGCCAACCGCCGCCGTCCGCTCGGCTCGACCGGTTCAGAAGCGTGGGCAGGGGCCGGCTCAGCAAGCGGCTCGGACGCCACGACCGGTTCGGGTGCCCGGACGGCCTCGGGTGCCGGCTCGGGCTCCTGGACGTCCGGCTTCTTCCTCTCCGGCTCTGCGGCCGCGGGCTCTGCGGCCGCGGGCAGCGCCGCACCGGACGCCTCGCCCCCGGGCTTCTCCGGGTTCCCCTCGGGCTTCTCCGGGTTCCCCTCGGGCTTCTCCGGGTCTTCGGGCCGCTCGCGGTCCTGTGGGTTCTCGCTCATCGGCCTCACGCCCGGAAGACGTGACGTCGGATGGCAGCCGCATTGGAGAAGATGCGGATGCCGAGGACGACGACCACGCCGGTCGACAGTTGTGCGCCCACGCCCAGCTTGTCGCCGAGGAAGACGATCAGTGCGGCCACGACCACGTTGGAGAGGAAGGAGACCACGAAGACCTTGTCGACGAAGATCCCGTCGAGCATGGCCCGGAGGCCGCCGAAGACCGCGTCGAGGGCTGCGACCACGGCGATCGGAAGATAAGGCTCGACCACCGCCGGAACCTCGGGACGGACCAACAGTCCGACCACCACTCCGACGATGAGGCCCAGTACGGCGATCACGATGTGCCCTTCCCTGTGTCTGCCGCGGCCCGGCCGGAGGGCGTCGCCACCCCGGCCCCCCTCGGCTCTGCGGTACGTACGGTCAGGCTAGGTGCAGCCGGAAGGCTCACGTCGCCCTCGACCGAGATCCGACGCCTGATCCCGAAGTTCTCCACGAGCGCGTGCAGGTACTGCCCGTCAGCGCTGTCCTGGAACGCGGTGCTCAGCCGCGGTCCGTCCCCGATGGCGAGGACGGTGTAGGGCGGCACCAGAGGCTTGTTGTCGACCAGTATGGCGTCACCGGCGGCCCGGATCGCAGAGAGCGATGTCAACCGCTGCCCGTTGATCGCGACCGCCTCGGCACCCGACTCCCAGAGTCCGTTGATCACCCGCTGCATGTCCCGGTCACGAACCCGACCCGTGTCGGAGAAGCCCGTGCTCTCCCGCGGCCCGCCGCCACCGGTGTCGGTCCCCTTGGCGTCGTCGATGACGAGTTTCACTCCCGGGCCGTGCACGGGGGTTCCGCCCGAGAGCAAGGTCACCAGCTCGGCCTGGTCGCCGCCGTGCTGCTGCAGTGCCTGCCGCTGGCTCCCGCGGACCTCGGCGCCGATCCGCTCGATGTCCCGTTCCAACTGGTCGGCGGAGGACGCCTCCCTTTCGATCCGGTCGATCAGGTCCTGCCGCTCCTTGGCGACGACGGGCGCGGAGATCCGCGCCTCGGCCGCCCCGACGGTGACCACGACGGCGGCGAGCATGAGTCCCGCGGCGACGCCCAGCTTGGAGCGGATGCTGCGGGACTCTTGGGTGCCCTCGGCCGTACGCCGGGCCGTCGCCTCCGCGTAACCGTCGTCGAGCGCGTGGTCGATCACGTTGTTCAGCAGCGACATGGACGCGTCCGGGCGCGGCGGCTGTGAACCGGTGCTCCGAATGGGGGGCTGCTGCGACATGCCGCACATCGTCGCACGTCGTGCGCCCTACCGCCGAATGGCCCCTCCACGGGGTCGGGCGGCTCCCTCCCGGGTGCCGCCCGACCGATGGTCCGGCCGCTCAGCCACCTGCGCTGTCGACGACCGCGGCCCACTCGTCCAGGAGGGCTTGTGCGGAAGCGTCGTCAGGCCCCTCCGCCCACAGATGGGTGACGGCCTCGGCGGGGTCGGGCAGCACCATCACCCAGCGCCCGTCGGCCTCGACCACCCGGACCCCGTCCGTGGTGTCCACGGACCTGCTGCCCGCGGCCTCGACCACCCGACGCATGACCAGCCCCTTCACCGCCCACGGGGTCGCGATGTCCTTCTTCAAGACGTGCGCCCGCGGGATCCGGGCGTCGATCTGGCTCAGGGTGAGCTGTGTCCGCGCCACCAATCCGATCAGACGCACGAAGGCGGCGGCACCGTCGAAGACACTGCTGAATTCGGGCACGATGAAGCCTCCGCGCCCGTCTCCGCCGAAGATCGTCGAGTCTTCCCGTCCGACCCTGGTGAGGTCATCGGGCGAGGTGGTCGTCCATTCCACCTGGGTGCCGTGGTAGGCGGCGACCTGCTCGGCGATTCGGGTCGTCGTGACCGGCAGTGCAACACGCCCGGAGCGCCGCTCGGCGGCCACCAGGTCCAGCATCACCAGGAGCGCCCTGTCGTCCTCGATGATCCGCCCGCGTTCGTCCACGAGCGAGAGCCGTTCGCCGACGGGGTCGAACCGCACGCCGAACGCCGCCCGCGCCGAGGCCACGATCTCCCCCAACCGTACGAGACCGGCCCGCCGGCTCTCGGCCGACTCCGTGGGCCGGGACTCGTCGAGCCCCGGGTTGATCGTCAGGGAGTCGACCTGTAGCCGTCCGAGCAGGCTGGGCAGGACGAGACCGGCACTGCCGTTGGAGGCGTCCACGACGACCTTGAGCCCGGCTTCCGCGATGCCGGTGGTGTCGACGTTCCTCAGCAGCGAGCCGGTGTACGAGTCGAAGACGCTCGCGGGGAAGGAGAGGTCGCCGATCTCGCCGGGGAAGGCACGCCGGTACTCCTGCCGGGCGAACACCCGGTCGAGCTTGCGCTGTCCCCCCTGAGAGAGGTCGGCTCCCCTTTCGTCGAAAAACATGATGTCGACGGAGTCCGGCACACCGGGCGAGGTCCGCACCATGATGCCGCCCGCACTGCCGCGCGCGGTCTGCTGCCGCGCGACCGGAAGGGGCACGTTCTCCAGGTCGCGCACGTCGATCGCACTTGCCTGCAGTGCGGAGATCACCGCTCGCTTCAGCGCTCGCGCGCCCCGGGAGTGGTCACGTGCGGTGGTGACGGTCGCGCCCTTCTTCAGGGTCGTGGCGTACGCCCCTGCGAGCCGGACGGCCAACTCCGGCGTGATCTCCACGTTCAGGATCCCGGAGACTCCCCGTGCGCCGAAGAGGTGCGCCTGCCCGCGGGATTCCCAGATGACGGACGTGTTGACGAAGGCGCCGGCCTCGATCGTCTTGAACGGGTAGACCCGGACGTTGCCCTGGACGATCGATTCTTCACCGATCAGGCACTCGTCGCCGATGACGGCCCCGTCCTCGATCCGGGCCGCCCGCATGATGTCGGTGTTCTTGCCGATCACACAGCCCCGCAGATTGCTCTGCTGTCCGACGTAGACGTTGTCGTGGACGACCGCCTTGTGCAGGAAAGCTCCGCTCTTGACGACCACGTTCGAGCCGATGACGGTGTGCTCCCGGATCTCCGAACCCGCTTCCACCTTGGCGTAGTCGCCGATGTAGAGCGGTCCGCGCAGTACGGCTTCGGGGTGGACATCGGCACCTTCCGCGACCCATACCCCGGGCGAGATCTCGAACCCGTCGATGTCGACTTGGACCTTGCCCTCCAGGACGTCCGCCTGGGCCTTCACATAGCTCTCGTGGGTACCGACGTCCTCCCAGTAGCCCTCGGCGACATAACCGTAGATCGGCTTGCCGTCTTTCATCAGCCGGGGGAACACGTCTCCCGACCAGTCGACCGGAACGTCAGCCTCGACGTAGTCGAAGACTTCGGGCTCCATCACGTAGATGCCGGTGTTCACCGTGTCCGAGAAGACCTGGCCCCAGGTGGGCTTCTCCAGGAAACGTTCGACCTTGCCCTCCTCGTCGACGATCGTGATCCCGAATTCCAGTGGGTTCGGTACCCGCGTCAGACAGACCGTGACGAGGGCGCCCTTCTCCTTGTGGAAAGCGATGAGATCGGTCAGGTCGAAATCAGTGAGCGCATCACCGGAGATGACGAGGAAGGCGTCGTCCTTCAACGCCTCCTCGGCATTCTTCACACTTCCCGCTGTACCGAGCGGCTTCTCCTCGTTGGCATACGTGAGCTCCATCCCGAGCTCTTCTCCGTCACCGAAGTAGTTCCTGACGAGAGAGGCGAGAAACTGCACGGTGACGACGGTCTCGTTGAGACCGTGCCTCTTGAGCAGTCGTAGGACGTGCTCCATGATCGGCCGGTTCACCACCGGCAGCAGAGGCTTGGGCATGCTCGAGGTCATGGGGCGAAGGCGGGTTCCTTCGCCACCGGCCATCACGACGGCCTTCATGTCGGAAGCGTCCTCCTTGAAGAGACGACGGTCCTGCCGACTTCACCCGTCTGCTCAGGGACCCTCGGTCATCCTCGTTGTTGCCGGCGACGCTGCTCGACACGGGGACAGACGGGCTCAATCGGTTGCGGTATCCGCCTTCACGAGTCGACGGACCTGGACCACGTAGAGGATCCCTGCCCACCAGTAGAGAGTTGTACCCCATCCGGCGAAGGCCCACCCGAAAACTTCAGCGAGTGACGAAAGCCAGCCCGTTCCGTCACTGAGAAGCAGCAACGGGAACGCATACATCAAGTTGAAAGTCGCAGCCTTCCCGAGGAAGTTCACCTGGGGCGGCGGGTAGCCGTGCCGGCGGAGGATTGCCACCATCACGAGCAGCATGGCCTCGCGCGCCAGGAGGGCGACCGTCAGCCACAGTGGCAGGATTTCCCGCCAGGTGAGCCCGACGAGGGTGGACAGGATGTACAAACGGTCGGCGGCGGGGTCGAGCAGTCGGCCGAGGCTGCTGATCTGGTTCCAGCGTCGCGCGAGTTTGCCGTCGAGGTAGTCACTGATGCCGCTGAGCGCCAGGACGAGAAGTGCCCAGCCATCGCTCTTGGGTCCACCGAACTCAGGGCGGAGGATCAGCCACAGAAACAGCGGCACGCCGACGAGGCGCGCCATGCTGAGAATGTTGGGGATGGTGAGGACCCGGTCGGTCTGAACGCGAGTCTCCTGGACCTCCACCCGGGGGCCTCCTGCTGGAACGGTGCCGACATTGCCCCCCGACCCTACCCTCAGCCACGGAGGCCGGGCGCACAGGGCCCCTCCTCCCCCGAAATCGGCAGGAGGGTTCGGCCCAAAACGCAAAAATGCCTCAGCCCCCGGACCAGGTCCAGGGGCTGAGGCTAAAATTTGTTCGGCGGTGTCCTACTCTCCCACAGGGTCCCCCCTGCAGTACCATCGGCGCTGAAAGGCTTAGCTTCCGGGTTCGGAATGTAACCGGGCGT